>CADBQS010000145.1 GCA_902796915.1 uncultured Ruminococcus sp. | reverse complement strand
GCCGCTATTATTGGCATTATTGCTGTTTTTATAAATATTTCATAATCAAAATCTTGTGGTACACTAAAAATATCTAAGATTGAATTATTTGTTGCAATTTTGCTTTCATTTAACTGCATTTCGACCGACGTACTACTAGCTTCTTGGAACTCTAAACCATTATTTAAAATAACAACATTATTTTCACTTGGGTCTGCATACATCTTATGCCACGCGTCTTTTAAGGCTTTTATCGCTTCTTTTGTTAGCGCGTTTTGTGATTTTACAAATCCCCGCTTATTTCCACCCGTTGTAATTAATGTCTGTTCAAATTTTATGGTCTGGTATGCTATTTTTAATAACTCTTGATTTTCCTTAATAACCCCGATTCCATTTACGCCGTCTGTTGTTGCACGAGTAATTTTCAAAAATTCAAAAGGTTTATACGTTCTTCCGTGTACAGTTAAATCATAGTCTTTAAATATCGGGTCAAAATTCTTTACTATCTGTACTTTTTGTGGCTCAACATAATGTATTGATTGCACGTTGTTTCGCTTTTTATTTATATACGCGAACGCTTTACCAAAAAGTAAATAATCCCTAACTATCGCCCGCTTAAACTGTACGCCGTTTAATGTATCCTTTGTATCATCATTTAATAAATTCGGTCGGTTATCGCTTGTAACCTCGATAGTCTTAGATTTACCGTCTATCGTTTCTTCCTTATAAAGTTTTATCGGTATCATACTTACAATTTCGGATATTAAGTTCACACACCGCGCAACTGCGGGGATATTTAATGCTTTTTCTCGGTCTATTTCTTCACCGTATAATAAAGATTTTAATAATACATCGTCTATCGGCGATTCCGTGCGCTTTTCTTCACGCTTTCGCTTAAATATATTCATTTACTCACCCCTTAAATTACCTGAACAACCCACGAATTATCAGCAAAAATAACATCTTGTTGCAAGAGATAAACTGCGTTAATCAGCGCAATTACCATATCTACCTTGCCACAAGATTTTTTCTTTGTAACATATCTATTCATATTTGTATCGTAAGTACAACGTGCGTTTTCAAAATTAATCTCTAAAAGCGTGTTTTTTTCATATTCAAATTCGTGATTACTTATCTTTTCATAAAGTAACTTTGTCGGCGGGTGGAGCGTATCGCTATGTTGGCGAATTTCCACCGTATTATATTTTTTACTCCACTTTTGCGCTGAAGATAGAGCATTATATCGGTCAAAACCTATTGCTTTTACTGTTACGCCGTATTTTTCTTCTATCCCAAAAACAAAATCCTCAACTACGCCATAATCAATGGTCTTATTCCCACAAGCTATACATTTACACGCGTTAATAAATTGTCGGTAGTTTATGCGCTCTATTTTGTTTTTCTCGTTAATTCGTCCCTCTGGAATAAAGCAAATTATATCGGCTAAAACTTTCCCGTCTTGCTCGGTGCAAATCGCAATAGCCGTGTTATCGTTCGTCATAGATAAATCTACTCCTACATATACTTCACGCCCTTTCCAGCCAATTTTATTTACTCGGCAAGCCTGCAAATCTTTTATATCAATAAAACTTTCAGTTCCCGAGCCTTGATAAATAATATTACAATGCTTGGTTAAAAAATTTTCTCTCGCGGATTCCACAGATATCGCTCTTGCTCGCTTTTTTAATAAATCTTCCCATATTTCGGGTATTTCCAAAGCCACAGGGTTCGCGTGTTTTAAGATTGTATCGTCATTTGTCCAATCCTCCGTGTTATCTGGCTCATACAATAGGGAGAATATGGTTTCATCTTTTTGTACGCCGTCTAAAACCTTTTTTACATAATTTACTTCATCTTCAAACGGGTTATTACTTGTTGGATATTTAGTTGAAATAATACACCCTAATTTATTTAAGATATTAAGCTGTCCCGACCTCATAGCTTCTATTGCATAACTGTTCGGGAGCGCCCCAACTTCATCCGCTAAAAAGACATTCGGTAATTTACCGTCCATTCGTGAATTACTGTAATTTAATGGGAT
>CADBQS010000144.1 GCA_902796915.1 uncultured Ruminococcus sp. | reverse complement strand
GTAGATATTGTGCCTTTGGGTACGCCATATTCGTTGCTTAATTCGGTTATTCCTTTCCCTGCTTTATTGTGCAGCTCTACTATCTGCTGTTTAAATTCTTGCGTATATGATTTTTGATTTTTTCCCATTATTTTATTCTACTTTTTTATCTTTCATTTGTTCAACTTTTCGTGTCCATTCTTTTATCTTAACACCACTTTCTACAGATAGCTAAAGAGTGGTCTGTTTCTCGCTGTAATTTGTTAATGCCCTCTACGCCCTCTGCAAGAGAGTATGTAAAAAATCTCTGCTTATGAAATAGATAAGTCTGTATAACTTTAAAAGTTATTTTTTAAGTTAGTAAAATTAGTCGACATTTGATGTATTAAGTGTTATTTTATATTTGATAATATGATGTGTATTTTTGTTTTTATTTTTTATTACATTCAATATCAATAAACTGCTTTTAAATGTCCTAGAAAACATCTTTAGTGTTAGGTATATAATTTCATTACCAAAACTATAAAAACGCGAATTTGGCATATTAAAATGGATTTAAACACTATATCTGTACTTAAATCCATTTCGAGAAATCAAATCTTCAATTTTCTAAACTTTCGCAGTAATGATGCATAGCTTCACATAATTCAGAATAACATTCAGGATTAATTTCAGAATTAACGTCTCCATTATTATAAGCTTTTAATGAAACTGCATTAAGTATGGTAGCTATTCTGAGCTGTGCCTTACTTGAATCAAAATTGCCATAATTTACTATACTTCTATCTAATATAATGTCATCCCAAATATTAATTGATTGTCTCATTGTAAACACATCCATACCGCTAGTTATATAACTCTTAAGCATTGCAAAAGACGCAACATCAGGATTATCCAAAACTCCTGGTATCTGTGGATGTTTCTTTAAATACCCTGAGTTAAAAACTTTTTTAGTTAAATTAAAAGCGAACTGAGTATTCGGATCAAGCATTTGTTCTGCGTAATCACTTGTTGTACTTACAATTGTTCTATATACATAATAAATTTTTGCTTCTTTTTCTAAACTGTATGGTTGGGTGTCATATTTTAAAAATTTGTTCATTACTAATGCACAGTATCTACTATATCCTTGAAGATAAGATGCATTACCATTATATTCACTAACTTTTAAAATTCTTTTCATCATTGCCTCGTTTTCATTTCTATTTCCAAAACGACACGAATTTGGTACTTCCCTAAGAACGTCTACTTCAATTGTACGAATTACATTTTTAGCGCCGCAGTTAATGTAAGCACCACTTCTTACTATCCGACAATATTGGTCAATATCTTGTTGTGTTCCGCCTAGCCTTGCAAACCATTGGTCAGGAGAAACCTTTGTAAAAGCTTGTTGCTCACTTTCATTAGCATCAGAAGCTAAATATTTTCCGACAACATAGTCATATGACTTAAAATAATCTGCAACAAACTTACCCAAAACTGCAGCAGACAATACTGCTCCTCCGAAAATAAGTTTTTTCTTCGTACTCTCTTTTGCAACACTTTGAGAGCTAGACGTGTTAGGTTCATCCGCATCCTGAGACGATTTAGCAAAAGCTACTCCTACGCTGTTAACACTAATTAAAGCAGCCATAGTCAATGGATTAGCAATTTGAGTATTATTTCCAAGCGTAGGGAGTGCCCAAATAGAAAGTATGTGGTATAATAAAAAATATGAGATGTGAAAGATGTAAAAACGAAAATAAACAAATAAAAGCAGGAAAGACAAGGGCGGGAAGTCAAATATACAAGTGTAAACACTGTGGAAAAACATATACGCCAAAACCAAAAGAAAGGAAATATAGTGAAGAAATAAAGAGACAGGCAATAAAGTTATATATGGAAGGAAACAGTGGAAGAGCAGTAGGAAGGATATTGGGAATAAGTAAAAATACGTGCTTGTACTGGATAAGAAAATATGCGAAAAAAATAGAGGAGAAAAACTCACCAAATGAGAGAGTAAAGGTAATAGAGATGGATGAGTTGTACACATACACAGAGAGAAAAAAACAAAATTTACGTGATAACACTGGTAAATAGAGAAAAGCGACAAATAGTAGGATACGATATAGCTTTTGATAAAAGTCGGGAGAGAATACAAAAACTTGTAGATAGTTCTCCAAAAGCTGATCACTACTATTCTGACGCTTATTCTGCTTACTCAGAAATTTGCTATTATGGAACTCACACTGCTTTAAAAAACAAGAGTCAGACTTATACTGTAGAAGGTGTAAATTCCGATTTAAGGCACTATATACCTCCTCTTCGTAGAAAATCTAAATGTTTCTTTCGCTCTATCGAAACTGCTAGAGCTGTTTTTAAAATTTTTGTCTTTGCTTTCAACAAATTTGCCTTGGCTAAATTTCTTCACCCTTCTCTTAAATCTTCTTTTTCTCTTTCTTGTTTTTTGTAACTTGTCTTATTTTGGCACTCCCAAAGCGTATTGCGTATTGACTGTTGTAATCTACGAAGCATTCTTAAAAATTCAGTTTTTATTTATACTCCTCCTAAAAAGATTAGCACCATCATATTATTTAATTAAATTTCAGTATAAAAATCCACTTACTAAACACAAGATTTTATAGTAAATATCCATCCTAACAACAGATGGATATTTGCTTTTTGTTACCGTCTCAAACAGTTTTGATAGGTATATCAATTACTTCAGTAATTCAACTATAAATTTATGCGTATCCTTGTTAAATGAAACTTTGACTTTTTGAACATCGTTTTCTTTTTTGACTTTTGCTAATTTTTTAATGTTGGATATAATTTTATTCTCGGATTTTTGAGATGACGAAATACCATCGAAACGTGTAATAACACCAGACATCTCAGATAATATTATAGGAACACTACGTCCTCCCATCATTTTTGAATAACTTTCATCAGCAAGGTCTTTAGATAAATTCTCATCAAAAACAACTTGTACACCGAACATTTTAATACTATCTTTAGAAATAGTACTTAAACCATTATCATACATTTGCTTATACTCTTCTACTTTGTAAGGATGGAACTTAAATCTTTGGAATCTCTGAACAATTGAGCCACTTCTCTCTACAATTGTTCTTCCTACATTATAAGCTGGTTCATCCGGGTCTGGCTCTAATCCCCAACATTCAGATTTTTCGTTTGTTCCAACAATAACTATAAGACCGTTTACACTTATTGTTTCAGTATTTATCACAGTACTTGTAGATAACTTTCCTATTCCTGCAGTTTTCTGTTCAGAAGATTCACGTTGTGCAATGATTGTTCCACGATCGACTGCGTCTCTAAGTGCTTCTAATAAATCGTTAGAATCATACTTATCTACTTCGTCAAAAAATAGAACAGTATTTCCACCACAACGTTTTAAATTTTTTATTAATTCAGAATCAGCATTGAAGAACTGGTCAACAGGTGATACGCCAGGCTTAATTGATGCCGATGTAACATATCCCCAACTTGGGATAGGTTTTCCTGTTAATGCTAAAGCAAATTTTTGAGCGAGAAGCGATTTACCACTTCCAGGAGGGCCTACAAAAGCAAGTAAACGACTATAGTTTTTATTAAATAAATCTTTACTTTTTCTAATTGCTATATCTCCTGTTACAATTGTAGTTAATTCATCTATCGTGCCACGTAAACCGACTATACCTTCTTGCATCATTTTTTGAATAGAAACACGAAGCTTAATTGGGTCATTCAATAATTTATTTCTTTCAGTTAAAAATTGTTCTTGGGCTAATTTTGAAGTTCCTTTAATAGCATTAATTGCTTGGTCAAACAAAAAATTTCCACCTTTAAAAAGGCCATACGCACCTGCAATCTTAAGCCCAACTGTTCCATATCTTCCAATTTTATAGCGAGTTTTTGTAGCCCAGTCAGAAGAATCATAAAAAACTCCCAATGCTGCTTTAGATGCTTCTACATTTTTCAAATCTCTAAGTATTTCATCAGCGGCATCACCGAGGCCAACATTTGACAAAACGTTTCCAAATATCATTCCTGCACTTTGACTGGAACCAGATTCTACCCATGGTACACAACCGAAAAAAAGATTTAGTTGATTCTGTACTGTTGAACTTCCAAATAATTCTTCGGGTTTTAATTGTGGATTTTCCTCTGCAAGGTAATGTAAATATGCTGCAAATATTCCTAATTTTTGGCTCGAACAATCCATTACACATGAATATAATAAATTGCTGTCACTATTTTTATCTTTCATAATAAATGGAGCTGGTTCTCCCAAAGCTTCCATATATGCATTCCAGGAACTTACATCAGTAACTTCTCGTCTAAATAAATTATAGTTCCTCTTTGCATAATAAGATGCTTCACTTTCATCATTATCATCTATAGGAATTAAATCAATATTAGCTTCTATCTCCTTACCAACACCAGGTTTAGCATCATAAAGTTCTTCTAAAAAATGTTCAGGTGAATCAGGCCGCATAAAATGACCAGACCGTATAAAATGACTAGACCACGTAAAATTACCAGACATTGAACTAAAATCTTGTTGCGATACTGACTTTTTAGCAAAATAGTAACTAAATGTATTATTTTCAGCTAACTCTTGATAAAAATTATTACGCGAATTTCTCAAGACATCCATTACTTTACTAACCCTTGTAGGATGCACTAAGCCATGAACTGCAACAGGCATATACTGATGAGATATTTTTCTTGCTGCATTTACATCTTGTGCTATGTTTGTTGAAAAAATCCCCAATAATAACAAACTAGCACAAAGAATTACACATTTTTTCACAAAAACATAACCCTTTCTTTGTTAAGATTAATTCTACATTCATATTATAGCATACAAATAACAAAAATGCAATATATAGTTTATATTCTGAAATAAATACATGTATAGCATTTAAATAAATTTCAAATTCAACTTGACGTTTTTATAGATTTTTGTATTATAAATAGTAAAAACAGAGTACACCCTAGTTTTACAAGAAAAAAGTCGAAAAAATGTAAAAACAGAGTTTAGTATTGATTGTTTTTACATTTTGTAAAACATAGTTTAAAGACTGCTTTTACAAACAGAAAGGATTTAAAAATATGAAGATAGCGTACGTAAGAGTAAGCTCTATAGAACAGAACCAAGCAAGGCAAATAGAAACACTAAAGCTATATAACATCGACAAGTGGTTTATAGAAAAAGCATCAGCTAAGGACAACCCAAGCTAAAAGAAATGTTAGAGTTTATACGTGAAGGAGATATAATCTATATTCACGATTTCAGCAGACTAGCAAGAAGTACATCAGATTTATTAAATCTCGTAGACCTATTTAAAACTAAAAAGGTCACTTTATTATCAAACAAAGAAGATATTGATACATCAACACCGTCCGGTAAGTTAATGTTGACAATGATAGGAGCAATCAATGAATTTGAAAGGGCAAACCTGCTTGAAAGGCAAAAAGAAGGGATTGTAATATCCAAGAGAGAGGGAAAATTTAAAGGTGGAACTAAAAAACAAATAAAAAACTTTGAATTTTACTACAACCAATAAACATTAGCGGAAGTAGAAAAGAGGGTAAAAAGACCTCTTACACAATGACGGTAAAACACCGCTGTATGATGATATACACATACAGGTATACAGACCTATAAGAGAGAGGGGGCTATACTTTGAAGCCACAGGAACAGAAAACAGAGTTTATAAGACTTAGGGGAGAGGGGAAAAGCTACTCTGTTATAGCCGATACTCTCCATATCTCTAAAAGCACTTGTACAGCATGGGAGCGGGAGCTTAAGGACGCTATAGCAGAATTAAAACAGGAACAGCTTAACGAACTCTACAGCTCTTACTACATGACGAAAGAAGCCAGAATAAAGAAGCTGGGGGACACGCTGGACGGAATTAACACCGCCTTAGACGGAGCAGACCTTAGCCAGATACCGCCAGAGAAGCTATTGGAGTACAAACTCAAGTATACGGAAGCATTAAAAGGGGAGTATACAGGAAGCGGAACGCCCTACCAGTTTACAGCCGATAAGATAGAGCCTAAAGACATTGTAACGGCTTTAGGAGACCTCTTAAACAGAGTGAGAACTGGAGAAGTAACCCCAGAACAGGCGAACAGGGAAAGCACCGTTATAGCTAATCTCTTAAGGGCTTACGACACAGTAGAAGTAAAAGAGAAGCTAAACGCTCTGGAGAGCCTTATAGGGAGTAGGGGCTCATGAAACAAATAACGGAAGCGAGGGCTAAGTAATGGCTAACAAATACCAGCTTGATAAGCTATTGAAGAAAAAGGGCTGGACTGGAAAAGAAGTAGGGCAACTTCTTATAGCCAGTATGCTTAACGACATAAAGCAACAGGGGCAAGGGGAAAAGACCCCGCTTTTCTCTCAATCTGATTTTGAGAAGATGGAGAGTAGCCTTAATAGTGATTTTGATTATCTTTCTTATGGGGTATACAGAGACCTCTACAGCTCTATAATTGACAGCTTTAACAGAGGGCAAGGACTTTACCAGCAATTCTATAACGGCTTTTCCCGCCTGTTTTCAGAGCTTAGAGAAGTACAAACAGCCGATGACGCACAAAAGGCTAATGACGATACCCCGCTTATTATGACAGAGAGCCAGTATAAGAGACTGGAAGCGGAAGCGGTACAGACCCTTAGAGGGTGCAAAGAGAGCTACTACTCCCTCTTATTCTATATACTAGAGAAGTTTTTAGACGCTGGAGACGAAGCCCCAGAGCCTATTAGAACCGCCATAAAAGCCACTAAGGAAATACCCGCCGAAAAGATAACCTTTTCCCGCTCTTACAATGAACAAATGGGAGAGGGCTACTACAGCTTGCCAGACGGACGGAGAAGCGACCAAATGACAATCAAGGAGTGGCAAAAGACCTTAGAGGAAAAATTTTTAAGAACCCATAAGCTAACCATAAACGGAGAGCCAGCAAGCACAGAGGAAACCATAAGGGAGTATAACGGAGACCGCCTTATAAAGAGCTATGAGCTTTTCTTTAAGGGGACTAAGGCTATAAGGGGGCTTGTGCTGGAGCGGACAGGAAAAGAGTTAGACAGCACAGACGAAGAAATAGAGGAAGCCCTTAACGATACTATAGACTATGTAGGGAAAGCCAGCTATAACCCTAATGCGGAACAGATAGCAGAAGCTCTGGGCTTTTCGACCCCTACAGAGCGGCACACTTACGAAGAACTTCCAGAGGGGCTAACGGCTTACGATCTCTTAGACCTCATTGCAAACAGCTCCCGCTATGGGGAGACAGACGAAAAGAAGCACCTAAAAGCATTTAAGACGGAGTACAAAGAGCTGTATACCGCCCTCAATGCCTATATAGAGGAGAATGTACCCAAAGCCAGAGGGCTAAAGCCTAATCAGCTCTATAAATATATTGTTAGCTGGGGAGAGCTTGCGGACGCTGGAATTATAGGCTACAGCTCTCTTATACAGCCAGACGATAGAGAGATAGTACAAATATGGACGGACGGAGAGAACAGAACAGAAAGCAAAAGTAAACGCCTTAGAACAGGGCTAAGGGGTATTGCTATCCTTAGAAACCCCGCCAGCTATCAGACAGACGAAAACGGAGACTATATAGAAAAGAAAAGCCCGCTCCAGTTTTTCCAGAGCCTTTATACCTTAGAGGGGGACGGAGACAGGATAGCAAAGATAAACGGCTATATAGATAATCTCATATACCCCGCTTTAAGCTACCTCTATGCTTTTAACTCCCTCATGGAGATTATAGGCAAGGTATACGACCTACCAGAGCTTGAAGAAGTGGCAAGGTATGATACAAGCCTTTTTGAAAGTAAAATGAGTGGCTTTAATGGTATGCTGTACTTTTTCTATCACGATGTTTACGGAAACGAAGAAGAAAAACAGCGCAAGAGAGCCATTATAAAAGAAATCTTTAGACCGCTGGAAGCGGAGACCCTAAAGCCCTCACAGGAAGCCATAGAGGAAGTAACAGCAGAGCTTACAAAGCTGGGGCTTAGTAGTGACGCAAGGAAGAAGCTAAAGTATCTGGACGCATTTATAGACCGCCTTATGAATAGCAGAGAGGGGGCTTTATAAATGGGAGTACAGAACAAAAACAGCACAAGGGCAGAGCTGGAAGCCTATAAAAAGAAAACGCAAGCGGAGACCCTTAAAGCCTTAGAGGAAGCTGTGGCGGAGACGAAGCCCGCCAGCTCCAGAGTAGCCCCCTCTATTCTCCCTACAGACGAAAGAGAAAAGAGTACCTTTAGCACGATAAGACAGGGTACAGCTACTAACGCTCTTACAAAGATAAAATCAAGTACGAAGCGGAACACGGTTATAGACCCTATCACAGGCACAGCCATAATAACACAGGGCAACCTCTCTATAACCATTCCAGACTTTACGGAGCTTACAGGCTTTAAAACTTCTACTTATCAGCTCTTAGACGCTCTTACAGTAAAACTTACGGAAACAGGAGCTAAAAGCCCTATAGTAGCTTTATCATTAGAGGAGTATATGGAAAAGAGAGGGCTTAAAGATAAAAAGGAAGCCAGAAAACAGGCTACAGACGATTTAGAGACCCTCTTTAATGCCAAAATATCCTTTACGGAAAAGAGGAAAAAGGGGCAAGAGCAAGACTTCCACGACATAAGGATTATAGACAGCAAGGGCATTAGAAAAGGTATTATAAATGTTTCATTCGGAACAGCCTTTTACAATATCCTTTTAGGCTATCCTATCATGCCTTACCCCTCTCAACTCTGGACGCTCAACGGCAAACGCAACCCTAACAGCTTTTACTTGCTAAGAAAGATAACCGAACATAAAAACATGAATGTAGGTAAGAAGAACGAAGATATTATAGCGGTAAAAACGCTCTTAGCTGTAGCCCCTAATCTTCCCTCTTATGAGGAAGTTATGGCGGGAAATAGGAATATAGCAGACCGCGTTATAAGCCCCTTTGAGCGGGATATGGACGCTGTGGAAGATACCCTAACATGGACATATTGCCATAGCAAAAATACCCCGCTCACAGACGAAGAATTACGCTCTATGAGCTACGATACCTTTATAAGCCTTTTGATAAAAACAGACTGGAAGCAATACCCAGACCAGACCGCCAGACTTGAGAGAAAATCGGAACGGCTGGAGCAAGTGGAACAGGGCAAGAAGCGCAAGACCTCTAAAAAGAAAAAAGCTGATACAGAGTAGAGGAAAAAGGGCGGGAGCTGGACAGGCTACCCGCTCTTATTGTATATAGAAAACCACGCGATAGTCGCGTGGTTCTAAAAAGGTTAACCGGTGAAAAAACAGCCTAGTGTGCTAAACTGAAAG
>CADBQS010000143.1 GCA_902796915.1 uncultured Ruminococcus sp. | reverse complement strand
ATTTATTTGAGAAAGCGCTTGTCTATATTCGCGTTCGCCCTCTAACTTTATTTTCCCACCGAATGTTGTACTACCCATATATTCACCCCACTTTCTATTCCTTAATCCATTCGTCGCATTGATTTACTTCTGCTTCTTCTTTAAAAAGCCCACCTTTTGTTTTAAAGTTGTGATATTTCTTAAAATGCTTAAAAAGCAAATTCCACTTTTTAAGTGTCATACGCCCAACTTCTTTTTGTGAAAATCCGAGCATTTTTGTCCCAACAAATAAAATCCACGAAAAATCCAAGCGCGCCGCTTGACCCATTTCGCTACCGTTGTTTTGCGATAAATTTATATTTTTATTGCCCGCGTTTCTATCTTCTGCGGGCATTATTCGTTTTTTGTTTCACTTGTTTGTATACTTTCAGTTATAGTCTCCGCCACCGCCTTTGTTGCTTGATTTAACCCGATTTCAGTTAAAATTCTCCCTGCTTTTTTATTTGTGATAGCTTTTCTTTTTTCATCTTTTTTCTCATTTTCAATTTCAATACCTTCATTTATTGCTTCCGTAATAAAAAATTTTAGAGCCTTTATATCTGGCTCACCTTGTTTTTGTATTAGTTCGCTCCACTTTTCAATACTTCCATACTTTTCTTGAATTATCTCCATAACATTTAGCGTAAAGGCAAGTGGATATTTTTCTGTTTTAGTTTCTAAATATTTTATTATATCGAGCATTTTAAATCACCTCTAAGTCGTTTCGGATTGTACAAATAGAGCTGTTAAAGCCGCAACGGCTTCATCTTCTGTACTAAAAACATTGTGTTTTTCCCAGTTCCCCTCGTTATCTTCAAAAACGGTTGCTTCAACGGACGGCGTGGTAAATTCTAAGCTGTCACCTTTAGTTTTAGCGTCTGTCATAAATGGTTTAAATTTAACTTTCGGGAACCACTCAACCTTATATTTTCTTGACCCACCGACCATTTTAGGAACAATATGTCCAAACCCAACATAAATTGGTGTATCTGTTGCGTTAGATGTTACAAGCCCACTTTCTTCGTCTATCGTCTGCCCCAAAAGTTCAGCAAATACTGCGTCGTTATCATCATCAATACCCGCCGTTATTGTGCCACTCTTAAATACCGACACTTGCTCTTTTACGGTATCATCGGCGTACAATGTAGCTTCCGCAAGTTCTATTGCAACTTTACATTCAATCGCGCCCGCAAGCGTTTTTACCTCTCCATACGTTTTTCCGTCTTCATTTAATTTTGCATATTTAAAACTTTTAAGCCCTATACTTGCCATTATTCATCAACCTTTCCAATATAATAAAAATTCACGGGTATATGATAATATCCCGTGTCGCTTTCGTATTGTTCGGGGGCTGAATCCTCCCAAATAAAGCCATTTTGCTTCATAATATTTTTTAGCTTTCTAACTATACCCTTAAAATTTTTCTTTGAAAATATATCAATCGTCAAATATACAATTTCGTTTTTATACTCGTCATCGGCGAAATTATCGGGTTTTTCATACCACGTATAATAAGTTAAATATGTTTCGGATTCCCCAGTAAACCTCAAAAAGTGAACGGGAATTTTTACTCCGTCCACTTCAAAATCTTTTAAAATTTCCTCTATTATCGGGTTTATATTAATTTAAAATCACCCTCCCGCTTTACTATTAAAAACTTGCTCCATAGCCCGCGATACTGCGCTCTCGCTTGATTTAACTGCTGACCTTACAAACGCCGTACCATTAATATGTTTTGTTCCATAATCAATCCATAAAGCCTTTTGACTATTACTCATACCATTTTTATCCTTGCCCGTAAAACTTACATTTCCCACAATATCACCATTCTTATTTATGGAAGGCGTTTTAGATTTTACTGAATTTGCCATAGCCCCAGTTCTTTTGTACTTTTGGGCGTTATTTTTTATCGCTCTTTCTAAAATTTCTTGACCTGCTTTTACCATTTCCTTTGCTAAATTTTCATTTGAGAGCGCTTCGGGGATAACATCTTCTAAATCTACGGAGGCACT
>CADBQS010000142.1 GCA_902796915.1 uncultured Ruminococcus sp. | reverse complement strand
CTTGCTCTCTCTTAGAAGGAACATGTTTGATAGCGCAATAGTATGTACTTCGCGGAAATTTTAGAACTTTGCACATTTGCTTTACTTTATACTTTATTTCCTGAATCTGTACTTGATATTTTAGTAGAGAAATCTCCTGTAAGACTGCTATCTTCAAACCAACCTACAAAGTGATAACCGTCTTTTGTAACATCAGTAGGCAAGGTTGTCTCTACTCCGTATATATATTCGCTGATTTCTCCGCTGTTTATTTTTCCGCCGTTGGTTTGGAATGATACTTTATAGCTACTGGTAATAACCTGCCATAGCCCATCAGGAGTTTGCTGAAGTTGTGTATTGCCATCAGCAAGATACTTTTCTAATTCAGATTTATCTGAGAAATTACCACTATAAACAGTAACATTGCAACCTGATGTAACATCTATAGCTTGATTTCCATTATTCCCGATAAATGTTCCACCATATACTTCCAAGTTACTATCGCTTTCTATACGGCATCCATTAGCGTATCCATTAAAGCTTCCTCCATATACTACTGAATCTGCACCTCTTAATTTCAGTGCAGAAGATTTTTCGCTGGTAAAGTTACCTCCATAAATGTACAAGACTCCGTTACCATTTACTTCCATTCCATGCCATTTATGACCCTTAAAATTTCCGTCATAAACAGTAGCTTTACTGTCAGTAGCGGCACCATTTGTTAAAATGTAAACACCTGAATTAGTACCTTCATAGGTCCCGCCGGAAAAAATACCTTCTCCACCTTCATATATCAAAACACCAGATGATTTATCATATGTACCGTAATCACGATTGCCGTAAATTCTACCTGTTTTAGTACTACTGCTATCAGTAAACATAATTTGAGAACCTGCATATCTGACTACTATAACGCCGCTTCCTATAAAAGGATTGTTATCTGGTGGATTTCCGATTAAGTTATGTCCGTTCAAGTCAAACGTTATAGCAATTTTTCTGTCAAATAATAAGTAGGTACTATCAGCAAGAGTAACGTCTTTGTTTAATATAATGGTTTCTCCTGCTTTTACTGCGTTGAAAGCCTCTTTAATTGTAGAATAATAAGTATTTCCAATTCTGGCATCTTGTGAATCACTAGCTTTGTAAGTAGTATTAAAATTAAAACATATAGCAATCAGAAAAAATAACACTATGGAAGATAAAATACAAACAGGAAATATTTTACTATTTCTTTTCATTTTAAAAACCTCCTTTTCAAGTAATTTGAGTTAACTTAAAATCAGAGTCAGAAACGCTTTCGTCTATAGCAATAAACCTGTATACGTAAGACATATTTCCCTGAAGTTGAAGATTAACTTGAGACGCTTTCACAACATCTTGTAATTTAGAATCAGTGTTATCCGGTACAATCTTATTACTATCCCAAGCAAGACTGAAATTTTTATCTCCCTCAAAATCATTTGTATTTATCGTTATAAAAACGTAAGGAAAAGAAGTAGATACATCGATATCAGCCGATTGATAGTCGGATAAATGAGTGATAGAATAATTAGCCTTTAAAGATTTACTGTAAGGTTTAGTAGAAGAAACGATAACAGTATAAGTAGTAGCTTGACCACTATTTAAAGGAAATCCGGATATATTTACAATACTTCTTGACCTAGTATTACCCGTCAAAACACCCTGATTAGAACTGATTTGAGTACCGGATGTAGAGGAATTAGAGAAATTGGTAATGGTATAGTTGAGGTTTTCTACTTCTTGGTTATTATTAATAACCCGTACATTATATTCAATATCACTTTGATTATAAAAATCATCATTATAATTTTTGAGTTCAAATATAATCATTGGTTCAGCCGATGTTATACTGGAATCTATTAGATTATCGCTGTAGAAACAAAGTTTCTGAGATAGTATAGAATGTAAATTACCCGACCAGTCATATAAAAACTTCGATACAACGGGATTAAATAAAGCAGGTAGGAAGAGGGAAAGTAATATTAATGAATAACGAAAAATATCTCTGAAAGACGTATATTTATAAAGCTTATTTTTCTTCATATTCTTCCCCCTCACTTACTATTCGATACTATCAAGCTGTACGGATTCGATAGTTATACTGATATCCTCAGATTTTTCCGATAAGTCCAAACTGTTCTGATTTTCAGGCCAAGATATATTCAATTTATATTCATGCGATATAGCCTTATCAGCAGGAATAGTACCGCCATCCAGAATACCGATATTATTCTCAAAAGATATTTGCTTATTTTCCAGCATAGAGCCGGAACTGCTGTCACTACTATTTACGGAACTTAAAGAATAAATCAAAGGTAAATTATTTTGTCTTTTAAGTATCAGATGATATCTTTGAGCCGTATTGGCAATAGTTGAGTCATCAAAATTTTTAATTATGATATTATAATTTTGACTAGAACCGGGAACCCAATCAGAAAAACTAATATTTTGAGTAACCTCCTCACCGTCTATAAAGAAAGTAGCAGTATGTACCTTATCGTTACCTGTAATATTACTGGTATATTTACTGAAAGTAGCAATAGACATGACGTATAAAAAAGCAAAAGCAAACAGAGATTTAATAAGTAAAACTTTTAAAGAAATTTTTTTATTTTTGAAAAGATTAACAAAATCAGTAGAGAATAAAACCAATACGATAATTATTAATAAGCCGATATAAACTTGCTTACTGGTAAAAATTCTATTCAAAGCCGGAACAGTAAAGACAACTTTTCCTTGAATACTCTCTAAACTTACAGGATTAGCATCACTAACATTATTATTATCACCCTTAGTAATAAAGGAATTATCATTTACTTCAACAATTCTATGAGTAACGTAAGTAGAACTATCGTCATACGTGATGATGTCGCCCAAATAGTACTGCTTACATTCTTTAATTACAATAGTATCACCTTTTATAATGGTAGGGTCCATGCTATCAGAAATGACCTTAGCGGCGGAAAAACCAAATACTTTAGGGAAATCTTGATGTTTAACGGTCCTGCAAAATACAAGATAAGTACATATTGAAACTATGGCTAATAGACAAGTTGTAGAAAGATAATAAAATAATCTTTTAAACTTCGTCATGTATCTCATCTACTTTCAGATTTTTAATTCGAAGAAGTAGTAGTGGTGGTAGATGTATCGAGTCCAAATTTACCTTTTCCGCCAAGCCATTCAGATGCGCCCTTATCAGCAGTTGTAGGTGTGGTATAGGAGTCTACTTGTATAGTTCTCAAAACCGGTTCCATAGTTACAGAAACATCACCGGCTGAAAAATTCATATTATACTCATCGAAAAGATAAACTTTAGATCCACTACCGCTTAGTTGTCCTCCCTCAAGAGTATTGCCATCCTTATATTGAGCTTCATACGGCCAGAACCAACTTATCTGTACACTTTTCTCATTTTCATTACTTGATTTGTTATTTAAAAACACAGTAGCTTTTCTTGTTACATTGATACTAGACTCATTACCAGAGTCCTCATCAGACTTTTTACTGGTAGGATTATTTATCATAGTACTATATTGATTTAAAGCAGTTTTAAAAGCATCCATATTACCAGACAACATTATACCTTTATCTATTGTTCCAAGGTCACCTTCATGAAAATAGTAAACAAATTGATTACCTTTAAACTCCTTGCTTGAAGCTGAACCTATGATTTCATCATATATATTGCTGTAATAATTTCCGTTGAAATAGAAGATTATCGGTACAGGATGTTCTGAGTTAGAGTTGTTACTGTTTTTTTCAATATAGTTAAGGTCGTCAAATAAAGATTGCACTGGCGTATTACTGTTGTTTGTAAAAGTAAATTCAAAATGCCCCTCAACTCCTGGTGCAATAAGTTTACCTTCATTAGAAGATATACCTGAGTCAACTTGAGTAGTACCAAAGATATCAATCGGACCAGCACTTGTAGCTTGAAGTGGTGAGTCAGTTCCTTCGGTTTGCTGAATGCTGTATTCAAATTTAGCGACTTTTGCCATATCAGTACCTGATAAGGTATCGGTCATTTTAGTAGATGTATTTATAATCAAAATTCCAGTTATCGTTAACATCAGACACAACAAAACTAATAGTATTCCTTGAGATTTTGAATTTTTTATTTTAGTTTTTAAGTTCATTTTTAAAACACCTCATTTTTAGTATTTATATATCAAAAAAATAATTAGAGATAAAACTATAAATCCAAGCAAAACAATATAAGGAGAATAAGTCCTGGTAATATCGATAATCCATCCGAATTTTGATAATTTAAGTATTACTTTACCAATAATGTTTTTTCCATCAACGTTAATAGTTTTGCTTGGACTGTTTTTTACACTAATGGAATAATCGAAAGTACCATCGTCATTAGAATTTACAGATTTAACTTTTCCAGCAAATATGGAAGACTTATCATAAAAGACAACAAAATCATCTTGTATTAACGTTGTATCTTTACTGTCTATTGGTCTAGTTAACACAAAGTCATTGTACATTAAGTCTGGATACAACAGGTTATTACCTATGCAAAAAAATGAAACTTTGAAATATTGAGGTATTTCAATTTTATTTAGTTTAATATTAATTAAGAAAACTAAATTTATAGATATTAAAATGCATAAAATTAAATTGATAAAAGTTAAACTAAATCTAATAACATTATTTAAACATTGTTTAATGCTGTGCATTTTATATCCCCCAACTTTCATTTTCAAATTATTATACCCACAACAATTGAATTATATCACAAAACACAATTCAAATCAAGAGGTTTTTTGTGGTAAAATGGTGTGGTATAAAAAAAGTTGACAACCAATTTTCAAGGATTTCAAATGATATTGTCAAGAATAGTTGACACATTTTTCTCAAGGGTATAACTAACTATACCGCTACATTCAAAGTCTCATAATACTGTTT
>CADBQS010000141.1 GCA_902796915.1 uncultured Ruminococcus sp. | reverse complement strand
TTCAGTTTAGCACACTAGGCTGTTTTTTCACCGGTTAACCTTTTTAGAACCACGCGACTATCGCGTGGTTTTCTATATACAATAAATCTGCTTTATTATTTAATAAAGCAGATTATACATAGATTACTGGTTAAGTTTTTTTAACTTTTCATCAATACTGGTAAAGAGATTTTCAAACGAATGGTCTTCAGTATTAAAATTTTGCAAAAATTTTTCCCATTTGTACTTTGCTTTTACAGCTTCTTTCCTTAGGTCAATAAGTCTATTCCTGATTTCATCATTAGAGTCAGCTACATCCAACCCAAACTTTTTAATATTTGCTTTTCGGTTTCTAACAATTGCATTAAACTTAGATTCAAGTTCATTTAATAAGTTATCCAGGTCATTTAATTGTTTATTGTGTTCAACTATGTTTTTAAATAATTGCTGGTCATGCTCACATTTCTCGTCCCATCCAACGGGCGTATCTTTTGTGTTAACGCTAATCCAAAGTGGATCAGATAAGTTTTGATATTCAGGGCAAGCGACGGCTATCAAGGCACCCTCTGCTACGGATTCTTTCAGACTACCAGCTTGAACTTCACACAGATTAGGGTTATGATTTTGCACTTGTTTCACAATTGAATCTTTTAAACCATTTATCGCTGAAGTGCCACCGAAACATTGTATAGCATCAATATTTTCTATATCTTTACTCACAGATTCCATTGTTTCTGACAATTTTTCAACAATATCACTTATTAAATTGTCCAAAGTATCCTCAAATAGACGTTTGGTGATTATAATTTGGCCAAAATTGGAATTTTCTGACGCATCACGTATAGAATTAACACTACCAGCAAATATTCGAAGAATATCAGTGTCAGAAAATAAAATAGATGTCTTTTCAGTAAAATTACCCATATGTCTGGTAGTCGCTTCATTTAATTTTTTTATGCAATCTATTGGTAATTCATCATAAGAAGGAATAGACTCTTTAGGTGCTAGCTTTTTTTCTATAATTCTTGTTCTTATAAGTTCATATATACGTTTTCCAAAGTCGCGAGCCAAACTTTCTCCGCCAATGTGATATCCGTTTTGGGCTATTTTCTTGAATCCATCATCGGTAGTTTCGAAAACCGAGATATCAGTCGTGCCTCCGCCTATATCAATACCAGCAAAAATTTTGTTTTTGCCCAAACTTGTTCCTATCCGAAAATAATAGGAAAATCCGTTGGCGTCCGATTCACTTATAAATCGTACATTATCTATACCGTTCATTTTAGCAACTTGAAGCATACCCAAAAGTTGCGCGTTACTTGCATTTTCAGGAACGGTCATAACTAAGTGCGTCAGTTCTTCCATATTACTACCAGCTTCTCTCCTTTCTAAAATGTGGTGTAAGATAAGAGCAGAAAAGACTTCCGGGGATAGAAATTCATCCTTCCCTTTCCATTTTATCTTAATAGCATATTGATTGGTTGCAGGATCTTGAACAAATTCTTGTCCATTTAGTGATTCAGCTAGCATTTTTCCCTCATCAGAACCATATACCTGTCCCATCAATCTTTTTAATCCGTAGTAAAAATTAGGTGAAGAAGATTCATAACAGACTCTCCCGTCCTCTGAGAAAGATATAAGGGAGCGCGTGTACCTATCCAGCATACCAAAAATATAATTAAAAGTGCCATTACTACTTATATCCATCATAAAAGATCGTGTTGTACCAAGGTCTACGGATGCAACAGCGCTTAGAGATTCAGGGGGGTTCCAAGCATGATTTTGGGTTACAGGCGAAGAAATGACGCTACTTTTTGTATTAAAATCCGTTAGGACTTTAGTTTGAGATTTATTTTTGGGTTGCTCAACTAGGTTTGTGGGCTTACAACTGAGTTCTGTATCATAACTCGCATCTATATCTTCATTATCGCTTATTAAAACCGATGATGTGAAAGATTGATCTTTGTTCCTGGATGTTTTTTCGCGACGACAAACAATTCTAGCGATACCAAAACACAACACACAGGTACTAACCGCAACTAAGATTTTCGACAAGGTATTCATAAAAAAACACTTCTCCTAAAAAAATATTTCACGTTAAATATTGTAACACTAATTTAACGATTTTGCAATAGTTTAGATAAAAGAGCAATGCCATTAGAGATACAAAAACAGAGTACACCCTGATTTTACATATTTCGGACTTTTTTAGTGTCTTGAATTGTCAAGTTGGACTAACGTCAATAAATTGGACAGAAAAAGTTGAACAAAAGAAAGAAAAAGGAGTAAAAATAATGGGAAGAAAACAAAAATCATATACGCAAGAGTTTAAACAGCAGATAGTAGAACTGCACAATAAAGCAGGGAAAGGAATAACCGAATTAAGCAACGAATATGGCGTACCCAAAGGCACAATATCTACATGGATAAAAACT
>CADBQS010000140.1 GCA_902796915.1 uncultured Ruminococcus sp. | reverse complement strand
CTATAAATTAGTAATCTTTGTTCGTCTATCTTGCAAGAGTAACGCATGGTATACCTATAAATATCCTTGTCAGCGTTAGAAAGCTGATTTGAAAATATTCTCTTCATGTGAAATTTATCTCCCATAACTTCATTTACAAGACTTGAAATATTTCTAGCTTGACTTTCCTTATCACCGCCAATTGTGAATATATCTATTTGAAACGCAAGATTTGAATATCTTTGCTTGTAGTCTAAAGTGTGTTCAAATTCTGAATTATCAATTTCATAGAAAGTAATCGTTGGGAAACTAGATGCCACTGATTGAAAGTCTTTTTGAACTTGTGCATTTGTGATATTTTGTTCGATATGCTGTTTTAAAGAATTAAAAATTTGATTCTGAATATCTACCATTAAATTTAACTTTCACTCCTTTTGGGGATTCACTTTTAAGAAGTTTTACAGTTTTGTAGATAAATGCGTTTGCTGATTGTCCTCTAGTCCACCGAAATCTATTTTGTTTATTGTCAAAATACCACCATCCTTTCATACCATGATTATTTACATCATATTTCCAGCCTTTAGCGTTGGGATGAGGTGAATTTTTACCGACAATTCCTGTTCCGTACTCAACAAATATTGCGTAGTTTGTCCCGATTTTTATAGTCCCTTTTTGTGTCGCTTTGTCAAATTCCCATGTAATACTGTTTTTTAAATTTCCTGTGTCCTCTGGCACAATTGAAATCATATATTCGTAGCCTTTTTTAGTTAAATCTTTTACCACTTCATCATAAGTTGTTTCCAATGTTTTCTTATAATTACGCAATTTATTTATTGATGAGTTTACGGATTCTAAACTAAAAATATTAACTTTCATTTTTAGCTCCTGTAATTTTCTTTACATACGCCACATTTTGATTACCAAGATTTACTGTTTTAATGACTAAATAATCATTATTCATGGGATTATTATGGTCTTTGTCGGTTAAAATTCCGTTTGGAGTGGTATCAATCCAAACTGCAGAATAATTTACAATTTCAAAGTTTTGTGAATCATAAAGCGTATACGATATTTTGAGAATCTTATCAGTATCTTCACCAAACATTTGTCTTTCGGTATCATTTGAAATTGGTTTTATATTTAAAAATAATTCAGTAGGCGTATCATAAACTTTTGCGTATTCTCCAGTGAAATTATTGTCTTTATCTAAGATTGGTACAGATGGCAGTCGTTTTGAAACGTAAATTTTCTTTATATCTTTTCTTAGACTTCTCATAAAACCACTTTTCCTAAAGGAACGATTGTATTTAGCATACTTTCAGGAATATGAGCATTTTCGTAGTTCCTTGACACACCATTTTCAGAATGTGAAGTTTCGCCCTCTGCTCCAAGTTTGTTGTACAGAAAAGTTGCAATTTCTATTTGAAGTGTTGCAAATTGGCTCTCCATTGGAAGCTCTGGCGGTGTTCGTCTTTTGTATTTAATGGCATCTTCGGCTCGATTTAGTAGCTCTTGTAATAAATTTTCATCTTTTTCATTTGGAATTAATATTTTCAATCTATCAAGTTGCGACATTGCTCAAACCTCGCTTTTTAGATGGCTTTGTGCTTTTTTCTATAACTGTTCCACCTTGTGAAATTAGACTTTGCACATCTTCGTTTCGCACCTCAAAAGGCGTATTGGCTGAAAAATATTTACCTAGATATTTAATTTGATACATAAAAATCATCTTTTCCATCTAGTTCACCTTGATTACAAAACATTCATCCATGCGTTCAAAAGAGGGAAGAACGATTTCAGAAGCGATGGTTTCTGTTCTAAGTGGAATTATATTTGGTCTTGAAATCGCAATGGCAATACCGGTATTTACAATTGAAACTTCCATTCCAGACTGCATACCGGTGCGTTCTTCTGGTGTTGTACCAAACCATGTTGAACCTAAAAATCCATCGGGAATTAAAGTACACATATCATCGGGATAAAAATTAGAAGTTGTACCATTTTCAGTTTTGAATTTTTTGTTATAGATAATGATTGAAATTCCAAGCTGTTCTTGTAAAAAGGCTTTCAAAATTCCGTCTGTCATAAAAATATTTGAAGCTATATTTTGAATTAAAATTCCAGACTTGATTTTTTCGTTTTGTAATAGATAATTAAATGTCTTTCTTGACATTATAGCTACTGATGGTCTGATACCGGTTCTTTCCTCGATTTTATCCTGTGCAGTACGAATATCTTCCATAGGATTTGAATTGGCAAAATCCGTCCATTTATCAGTGCTTGCTAGTTCCAGATAATTATTAGTAGAAAATTCATTATTTGGGTCATAGTTGTAAGAATATGTCAAATTGTTCGCT
Organism: uncultured Ruminococcus sp.; assembly: GCA_902796915.1. Taxonomy (GTDB): domain Bacteria; phylum Bacillota; class Clostridia; order Oscillospirales; family Acutalibacteraceae; genus RUG14215. Next base: position 2,782 of record CADBQS010000140.1, on the reverse strand, counting down.
GAAATCGTAATTTTCGGTGAACCTTGCGAGGATAAAAGTTGCATCCTCATGCGTTCTGGAACAACTAAAGCTCCCTCGATTAAAGTATTGGTATCGTCAAAAATGCGATTTAAGACTTCTTCTGCATACGGACTGTCTGAATCTTGAATATTCATTATTTCTTGCTCGTCTTTTTCCTTAATCAGCATTGCTTCTCGGAAAAACGCCATTTCTGAATCTATTTTTGTTACGCCAATTCTATCTCTAAAAGTTGGTTTAGCATCAAAATTTGATGGCATGAGCGACACTGGTAAACCTTTGTAGCCCTTAATCCAGCTAAGGTCTAAACCCATTTTCTTTTTTGCTGGGAACAATCCCTCACCTAAATAAGCGGTGCGAATAGGTGCGGTTTCATTCCAGCTAATAGCGACAGCATTTGGTGTTAAAATCTCTCCTAAATTCATAAAAACTCCTCCTTGTTATTCATTTGTTGATGTGTAACCAATAAAATCTATCATTTTCAATGCTGATACAGCTTCGGCACTGACCGTAATTCCATTTTTAACTAGCTTTGCATTATCTATAAAGCCATGAATTATGATAGTTCCCGAACAATCACCATTTGTAACATCTATATCTGTGAGCAAAACACCTTTTGCTGTGGCATCGTTTTGGGGTAGAATCGTACCAGCTTTGACTATCTTTTTCCCCTCTGAATCTGGGGTGATACCTGTACTTGAAACCATACATGGAATACCTACAAAATGGTTGTTATACAAGATTTCAAGCGGTAAATTGATTGCATTTTGTTTTAATTTCATACTTGATTACCTCCGAATTTTATTTTATATATTGGTTTAAAATTTTGGCTGACATTTGCTTTGCTTGTGACATCTTTTTTCCTAGCCTTTGGGCAATATTTTCATTAATGGTTTGAATGTTTACCTCGTTGTTTTCTGGATTTTTTATATCTTTCATGGCATTTTTTACTTTTTCATCTGATATTTTTTTAGAGTTTATTAGGATAAAATCTATTAACTTTTTTGTGTTTTGGGTAGTTAATTGCTCATCCTCTGAAACAACTAAATTTAAAATTTCTTCGTAATTTTCTAGGTTATTTGAAACAAATTCTTTCTCTGATTTTATTTTGTTTTTATCTATTAAAATTTGCTTTTTATCATCTTCAAGCTCTTTAATTTTCTCCATGAGCTTTTCTTCTGCGGAAAGTTTAGCCTCTTTTTCAAGTTTTTCTTTAATATCATTTTCTATCTTTGACTTCAAATTTTCCTCGCTATATGCCATAAATGATTCAAATTCAGTTTGGTTTTGAAACACCTTAAATGGCTTTGCTTCTTGATTTTTAGTGCTTTCTGGTTCTAAATTATTGTTTTCCATAAAATTATCTCCTTTCAAGATTATCCAGCATGACCGCATATAATTTGCTTACATTTTTTGCATTTTATTTCAAATTCTCCATTCAAATTTCCAAGTAATCTGTTGCAATTAGGACACCTAGTTTCGTGCAAGATTACTAATCTTTTTGTGGATTTGGTTTTGTACTTATTCATCGCCATCTTCCTTTCTAAATTTATCAACTGTCAGTTGTTCATTTTCCTTGTAGTATGCTAAACCTCGCTTTACTAAATCTATTGGATTATCGGAGATCCCTCCGAGTGTGACAATATCAATCGGGTCGATAAACCCTAGCTCTTTCAAGATTGACATAGCTTGTGCTTTATTTAGCAAATTGTTTGTCCGATTTCTCACGAATGTAGGCTCAATGTGCATTGGCTTTAAATCCATATTTCTGAAAACTTTTAAAATATTGCAAATAATTTTAAGCATTTGTTTTTCACTACGCCTAAAATATCTTTCCTTGATTCTTGCGACAACTTCGAGTGATGCCCAGCCGTCACGCAAATATACAGCTTCTCCGGTATCTCCACCGCCATTTGAACGTGTTTTTCTATCGGGTATTCCTGTCACTGCGTACACGTAATCAATCAGAGTTTCCGCCAGTGTTTCAGCTTCGTTTTGATTTACTTGTGAGTTTACAAATTTTATGTCAGCAGGCTGTCCGGTAGTTGAGGTTATCGAAATTGCAAGCTGTTCCTTTAATTTTTCTAAATCACTTTTTCCATCGGGATTTTTGTCCTTTAGCTCACAATTCACAAACACTAAAATCGAGTTTACAAGCTGTTCAACGGAGTTAATTCTGTCGGATTGTAGCTTATTTAAACCATCTAAAATCGTTAAAACTGTTTCAAAATCCCCAAGTCGCCACTGATTATTTGGGTACTCAATTATCGGAATATATCCTAAAAAATGTGGTTTGGGATAGCCTTGTAACAAATCCCCATTCTTTATTTGTGTGCTGATACCACGAGTTTCAAAAATATATTGATACGTTTTATCGTAAACTGTATATTTTCTTCCGACTGGATTGCCATTATCATCAAGAATATTACAATATGTAAACGCTAAAACTGACTTGTGCTGTGCTTCCGATGAATAAATTACAGATGTAAATTTTGGGTCTAAAATCGGTATTAAAAATGGTGCGGATTCTTTATCTACGTTTTCAATATCTTCATCGACACAAATTAAACGATATGCTGTACCGCATATTGACTGCCATTCTCCGAGCTGTGTATCTCCGCAAGCCTTGTCAACGCTGTCCATCATGTTGTTTAAAATCTCGACGTTTTCTCGACATTCTGTATCTTTTGAAGCATATTTTATCGGCTCACCTAAGAAATATCCGTTGGCATTGCGAACTATCGAATACGCATTATTCACCACG
>CADBQS010000139.1 GCA_902796915.1 uncultured Ruminococcus sp. | reverse complement strand
CTAAAATACATCCATATATCTTTACTACCATGCTAGACTATCTCTGTTCGACTTTTTCTGTCCAATCTATTGACGTTAGTCCAGATTTTATCATATAGCAAATCCCCATAATCAACTCAAACGCTATTACGATATACGCCCAAGCAATGCGGATTCTGACTTAAAGCACCCCGATGCTTAAACTTTTAAGCTTTTATTCATATTTTTAACTCTCAGGTTGATGATTGCGTATAAAGAGCTTACGTAACATATCTACCAATAAAAACAAACCATACTCTATTATAACAATAAGTTCCCTTATTGAATCTGAAATTATACCATTCTCAACAACTGCAAAAGCTCTGTATTTGTTTCCAAAATATAATAATGCTATTACGATCAGCGTTACGATCGTTACTCCAATTACATTCACCTTCATCGAAAAAGGCTTGATCAGTGAATCTACAAATGCAATATAAAGTATTGGTATTGAAAGTATTATAGTAGCTTCGGTGATAGGCTTGGCCCATGCAACGTTAAAACACTCCTTTATAAACGCATTAATAATAATTAATCCGACTAAAACAATAAACGCTATGCCTCTATGTTTCCAATAGATTTTCCACTGTTCTTCGGTTAAGTGCTGCTTTTTTTCCATAATTAATCCCTCTCTGTCATTAAAATTATAATAATTTTAATGCATACTTTCATATATCGAAGCTATTACTATCATTTCCAATATTGCTGCTATCAACAGAATTATCGCAACCGCACCTAAAGTAATCAATATATTTTTTTCTCGTTTGTTTTTCCATGTCCTATATATTGGATTATCCTTACCAATGTAATTTGTTTCACAAAATTTTGCGAATTGATGTTTGACAAATCTAAAATACATACTTGTCGCCACTATTATTACAGAGGATGCAAATTCCAACAATATGAAACTTATTGCCATCGGTGAATTAATATCCCAAGAAAATCTCAATACTACACCCAGTACATATGAAGAATTCACACACCACAATATACCTACAGCACCAAAAGACCAATAACTAAGCCAAAAAATTATAAATAAAACAGTAAAATTATTGGTAAAGCACCATATAAAATTCTGGAAAGAACCGGTGGTTTGGATTTTTGTTAGCAAACCCAAAAAATTAGTGCCCATAACGTGTGAATCAAACTTCGAAACGAATCCAAAAATTAAAAATACAATTTGTAATAATATAAATAGTAGATATACTATATGTATGCCTATTTTATCTAATTTTAATTTTTTAAACATTTATACCTTTAATTCCCAATAAAAATTTTATGCCAAAAACGAGAAACAAAATCATCCTAATGCTAAACCTCCCAAAAACAAGCCTACAGGAGTTGCTGCCCCAGCCACAAAAATTGCTGCAGCTGCAACCTTACCGACGTGACCCGTCACCGCTGCTGCGGTTACGGCCGTCCCTGTCGCTCCGAAACCTGCAGCTATGGCTCCGGCAGCACCAATAGCAGTAGCATTGCAATTAAGATTTGGAATATTATTTTTCTGAAACTCAAATCCTCTGCCTGTTTTTAATTTCCCCACCAGTTTTCCATCCTTAGATATAGAGAAAAAGTCATCATTAATCTCATACAGATAAGAGCTTCCGCCAAAATAGCTTTCCGCCTTATTGGGACTCAGCACAGATACACTGCAGTGATTATACAACATTGTCAAAAAACAAAACACCGCCATAAAAATATTTATCGATTTAAACAACCCTATTTTTCTCACTTTCATATAAAAAAAACCTTTCATAAAATTTAACGCTACGTATAAAACTGAAAAAATTAAAACAAAGCTATAAATATCACATCCTTACAGCAACCGCAGTTTTCAAACACTTAATCTCGTACGAAAATAGGTCTGACGTTTGACTACCATTGTAAGGTTATTTCCAAGATAATTCAATATTTTTTGACTTATTTCTCTCAATTCTACCTTTTTCATAAAAACAAACAAACCAAATACTTTCGCCTTATGAAACCTATTAATAATTTTGTATGGTGTTAAGATGGTGTTAAGATATAAATATGGACACGAAAAGTCGAACAAAAGAAAGAAAAAGGAGTAAAAATAATGGGAAGAAAACAAAAAT
>CADBQS010000138.1 GCA_902796915.1 uncultured Ruminococcus sp. | reverse complement strand
TTCCTTGGCTATCGTAAAAACTTATCTTATCACTATTATCATCATTAAATGTAATTTGATAACTATTAACCTTAATTCCTGTAATATTTATAACGGTACTGGATGAACCTTGAGTTAATGTATATTCTCCATTACCATTAGAGATTAAACTTGTACCATCCTTTGGGGTAACTGATGCAACCATCTCACTTTGTGTATAGCCCTCTTTAGCAGATAATTTAAATGTTATCTTATCTTCAAATCCTAGATATACACCAGAAGTTATATCATTACCCTGCTCATTCGTAATACTATATCCTATACCCTTTTGATATTCAGTATCAAAATTTCCATTAAAGGTTACTTTGTAATATTTAGATTTTAACCCTTCTAAATTTACTGTTGTATCTTGATATACTTCTTTTATTGTATATGAATAGTAATCTCCTCTTGTATCTGAGCCAGATTCTCCCTTTTCTACTTTTCCTGAAGTTGCATATACATCTATATCTTGATCTAACTTAAAGCCTCTTTCTGTATCTGCATATAGCCTTATTGTATATTGCTCATCTGAGGATTGGTCTATCCAATGATTAATAGTTGCATTACCTTTATTTACATATTGATTATCTTGATATCCAAACAGTTCAACTGCCTCTGTATTATCTGATGGAATGCTAGTTATTATAGCTCCTTCTCCAGCAAAGTTTATATTATACCTGTTTTTCTGTATTCCTGTTAATATCAAAGTTAAATCGCCTTGTACACCTACACCATCATTAGAACTATTATTTACCTTTAATGTAAATGTATTGTCAACTTTTTCTACAACATATTTCAAACCATTAAGGTTACCTTGATCATCAGTACCTTCAACCTTTATTCCCAAACCATCCGCACTTTGTACATAGGGGTCTTGGAGTTCAAAGCTGAAATTAAAATTATAGCTATGAGTTGACTTTCCTCCGCTAGTTATATCATTTCCACTAGCATCAAATAATTTTACATATTTACTTATGCTACTTGAATCTTGCTCTCCATCCATCTTGAATTTTACATCGTATTCGTTGAGATTCACTTTAGATATTACTATGGTAGTATCGCTTGTTACATCATAAACTGTAAATTGCTTTACTGGTTTTTCGTCACCATTAACTTCTAAGTCTTCACCGCTTACAACTAATCCATTGCTAGCATTTACAGATACGGAATCAAGATTATATCCATCATTTGCAGAAATTCGGAATGTAAAGTTGCTTCCATGCTCTACTTTAAAATTAGCATCAGCTACTTCATCTCCATCTGCATTATAGTATGTGACATTACTGCCATCTAAGTTGAGGTTATATTGCATTTTATCTAATGGATTAATAATTATCCTTGTATCACCATTTACTTCAGATATAGTATATCTATAATATTCTCCGCTTTCTGTGGGAGAAAGTATTTGGTCTTCTGACAAGTTATCATTTTCAGTATCACTTGCACTCTTGTAACCAACCACTGAAGTAGTTATGTCATAACTTTCTCTTGCTTTAGTTCTGAATGAATATGACTCTCCATGTTTAACGCTTATCTTTGCATCTGAACCTATGATTGAATTTGTAGTGCTATCGTAAATATCCAAAGTCTGATTATCAACAGGCAATGTAATGCTATAATCATTTACACTTAAACCACTGATTTGAACTATAGTATCGTTAACTGCATTAAGTATATACCTAAATTTATTATTGTTCGAGTCCTCCGTTTTAGTAATCTCACTTAAATATCCACTTTGGCTATCATTTAAATTAGTTAATATCTGTGATTTATTATATTTTTCATTTAATTTTACAACAAATTCAAGTTCTTCTCCTGATGTTAATAAAATTTTATTATCTTCTATTGGAGTTTCTACATCATCAATTACTTTACTTACTTCAAATTTAGTTTCACCATTATAAGCCAAATCTCCTACTTCTGCAAAATTAATCGTATACTTTTGCCTTTCCACGCTGGCAGTTATGATTATATCATCCGTAACATTAGTTACAGTATATTTTCCGGCTTGCGCATCATCAACCTTTATTTGAGCATCAGCACTCGCAGTATCATCCGAAGACTCACCGCCAGTAGATGAATTAAGCTTTATATCAAATTTTACAGATTGAACATCATATCCTGTATCTGCTGATACATAGAATTGATAACTGCTTTCATGCTGAACCATAACATCTTCAATTTTTGTTCCATGATTGGAATCACTATAAAATGATAAATTTTCTCCCTCAAACATTACGCTATAATCATTTAACTTTATTTGCGATATAGTTATAACAGTCTCTTCAGTTATCGTATCTGATACAAAGTAAGTTATGCTATTATTAACTTCCTGATTAAGTATTTTTAAAGTGTTGTCATTCGTAGTTTTAATTCCTGCTATTGGATGAGATTTATTATACTTTCCTTTAGCATCCATTCTAAATATTAACTGCTTTCCATGAACCACTTCTGTACCTGCCGTTGATATTTCTTTAGTCTCTTTGTAAGTAGTATTATCTCCCTCAGTTTCTTTACTTATTTCATATATTGAAATAGC
>CADBQS010000137.1 GCA_902796915.1 uncultured Ruminococcus sp. | reverse complement strand
TTCGGAGTTGCCCAACGAAGAAAAAGAGTGTTTCTTATCGCAGATTTTGGAGGACAATCCGCACCCAAAATACTCTTTGAGTCTTATAGCTTGTCAAGGAATATTGAGGAGAGCCAGCGAACGAGGGAAAATTTTACCACTAGTTCTCAAACAAACTTTAGAAAAACAAGTGAAACTATTAGAGAAAAAATTAAATGTTACGATATAGGAAGCAGAATTAGGAATCCAATAGAAAGTGAAGAAGTAAGTCCTTGTATTACTTCAAGCTTTGGTACAGGTGGAAATAATATTCATGCGGTACTTCCGTTTGATACATCTTTTTGTACAAATCCCGATAATCACAGTAATCCGCAATACAATGATCCTTGTCATACACTTTCTTGCAGTTCTCATATCCCTAAAGTAGCTATAAATTATAACTATAATCAAAAAAATAATAATATTTATTGTTCTGCCACTAGCCAAAGTAATTCAGAAATTTTAAGGAATCTTTCTCCAACAATTACATCGGCTGCTGGCACAAGCGGAAATAACCAGCCATGGATAACATTAAATCAGATGTCGTATAGTTCATATTCTTTGAATAACACATCAACAACCATTACTAATTCTGGAGGTATGCTTGGCGGTGGTTCTGAAAATTTATCAATAAGAGATAATATTATAAGAAAACTTACACCACTTGAATGTGAGAGATTACAAGGCTTTCCTGATAACTGGACTATATTGATTAAAAAAGAAGATATGTCAGATGATGAATATGATTTCTGGTTAAAAATATATCAAAACTATAAATTGCTAAGAAACAAGTCTTTTAACAAAAATATTTCAAAAGAAAAACTAATTAAATGGTATAACAAACTGGAATGTAATAGTTCAAGATATAAAGCATTAGGAAACAGTATAGCTATACCATGTGTAGATTTTATTATGAAAAGAATTAAAGAAATAGGATTTAGTGAAGAATATGATTAATACAGAACCCAATAGATATGCGGAAATGTCGGTAATCGGAGCAATTATTATTGACGAAACAACACTTGCAAAAGTTATTGACAAAATCAGAATTGAAGATTTTTCTTGTGATGATTTGCGAGAAATTTATAAATCTATCTTGAATCTGTCAAATTCAGGCAAAGTGATAGACTTTATAACTGTTTTGAATGATTTATCAAGCAAAAACTTTTTGACAAGAAATGAACTAAAAAGCCTCTTGCTTTTATGTTGTGAATCCACTCCTAGTGTGCAAAACATCGAGTATTATGCTGATATAATTCATAAATCAGCTTTAGCTAAAAATTTAGAAGAAAGCCTTTTAACCACGTTATCTGATGGAATTGCAAGTGAAAATGTTGTAGAGCAAGGAGAAAATCTGATTGACAAGCTATCGCAAATAATCTCACCTATACAGAACGGAAAAATGCGTGGTTTAGATGAAATTTCTCAAAATTTGATTGATTATTATTCAGGTAAAATCCAAAAAATTGAGAACAGATGCGATACTGGCTACTCTAAAATAGATAGTTTTCTCAAAGGAATGTCAGGTGGAAACTTAATAATTCTCGCTTCAAGACCGAAGGTGGGTAAAACTGCTTTTTCTCTCTCGATAGCACAAAACGTGGCTGAAACTGGTAAAAAGGTAGTCTTTTATAGTCAAGAAATGCTCGGAGAAGAACTTTGCGAAAGAATTTTATCTAAGAAATCAGGTATTTCAATGGATAAACTGATTAATAACACACTTCTTCCACATGAAATCGAGAAATTACAGACTACATTAAGCAATATAAAAAATAATCTAATTGTAAATGATTCAGCCGGAATTACAGTTCAAGATATCCGCTTAAACTGCCGTATGATTAAGGATTTAGGACTAATTATCATAGACTATTTGCAATTAATGAAGTCAAATTCAAGGCACGATACTAGAAATCAAGAAATCGGAGCAATAAGTCGAGAGTTAAAAAAGTTAGCTACTGACTTAAATGTTCCGATTTTATGCTTATCACAACTCAATCGTATATCGAATGAAAATACTAGACCAACATCATCAGAATTGAGGGATTCAGGAGAATTGGAGCAGAACTGTAATAAATTAATGCTTATGTGGTGCGTTAAAAAACATGGAAATCTCAAAACTGTTGGAGTTGATGTTGCTCTTAACCGCAGAGGTGCTACGGGTGTAACACTTCTTAATTTTTGTGGTGAAAATATGAGTTTTACTGAACTGGAAGAAGATTATCAAGAAGATAACAAGTCTAATTTTGATTGGAGAAATAAATTAAGATGAAAATTTTAGAAATTATTTTGTTTACTACTTTGTTTGCAATAGTTGCGGAAATATGGCTTAGCATTGGAAAAGAAATGGTAAAAACAACTATTGAGTGGATATTATGCGTTATTAATAATGATGATTTTTTTGAAAAAAGAGGAATTGAAAATGGAATTAAAACAAGTCAAAGCTATGCTAGGAAAAATAGTCTATTACGATAATCAGCAATTAAATATGTCTGGAAATAGCATAAATGAGTATGTTTTAACTGGATGCATACTAAGAAGAAAGCCCAATGGACAACTTTATTATCAAGCAGAACTTAAAGAACTGAATCTTAATTCTTTAGTCATCGTACCACTAGAAAAAGTAAAAATCACAAAAAACTAAAGCTAATTTTATTAGCTATTTTTTATTTTAAAGGAGATTACGAAAATGGATTTAATCGTTTTAGAAAATGACGGAGTTTATACAGTAGATAGTAGGGAAGTTGCAAGAATGGTTGAGAAAAACCACTATGATTTGTTGAGAGATATAAGGCGATACTGTGATGTTCTTACTGAACGCAAAATTGCTGTCAGTGAATATTTTGTCGAAAGTACCTATCTTGAC
>CADBQS010000136.1 GCA_902796915.1 uncultured Ruminococcus sp. | reverse complement strand
TCAAAAGGAGTTTTTATGCCCTTCTTACACCGCTTCCGCTATCTCTCAACCACGCGACTATCGCGTGGTTTTCTACATACAAAAAATAAAAATAGATTGTATTTTTATTGCATTTGTATTAAAATATAATTGTTAATATAACATTGAAAGGAATTTGAGTTTATGAAAAAATTTTTCAGTATTTTTTTAAGTTTTGTTTTAGTGTTTTTTAGTTCGTTTTGTCCTTCTAAATCTTATGCTTGTGAATCTGCAAACGGTACAGTAACTGAGATTAGTTCTACAGATTCTTCTCTATCTTACGATGGAATTAAAAACATTATTAATCACCCATTTAAAATTTTACTAAGAGGCGGACTTTGGGGATTTTTAGGCTTAATAGTTGGTCCCTTTACGCCTTGCGGTAGATTTTGTATAGTTATTGGGGCGTCTAGTGGCATAGTATCAAAAATTATTGAGTTATACGAAGAAGGATGCAATGCTAAATAAAAAAGGCTGGATTTAACTTCCAGTCTTTTTTAATGTGAATCTTATTAATTATTCTAAAAAAGCATGTATATACTATTGACAACATATATAAGTAATGATAAAATAATATTGTTAATATTATAGGATGTGATTAAATTATGGGTTTGGAAAATCTTAAAACTATTATATATAATAGAAAAGTATCTCACGATTATTTCATTATAGATTCTATCGAAGCAGGTATAGTTTTAAGTGGCACGGAAGTAAAATCTGTAAGACAAGGAAATATTAACATAAAGGACTCATGGTGTTCCATAGTTAAAGACGAAATATTTATAAATGGAATGCACATCTCACCTTATGAACAGGGTAACATATTTAATCTTGACCCTATGAGAGTCAGAAAATTATTAATGCATAAAAAAGAAATATCGAAGCTTTTGGGTCAAGTAAAGCAACAAGGTTATTCTATTATTCCTATTTCTATTTACTTTAAAGGATCAAATATTAAGGTTCAAGTTGGCCTTTGTAAAGGTAAAAAATTGTATGACAAAAGAGCTGATATGGCTAAAAAATCTGCTAAAAGAGATATTGAACGAGCTTTTAAGGAATCTAATAGATAAGTTTTTTATAAATTTAATCAACATTTGTTATATTTTTGTTAAATCAATGTTGTGATTATCAATGTAAAAAAATATTTAATAATATGGGGACGCAATGGTTTCGACGGGGATTATGAGCTTAAGTAAGCGAGTAGCGTAGCGTAACGCTTTAATCAACGCATTTTAAAATTAAATGACAAAAAGAATAATGTAGTTAGAGCAAACTTTGGTAAAAAGAAGGTAGCTTTAGCAGCCTAGTTTTTAGGTAACGTCTTTATTTAGAGTACCGCGACTATTTAAGGGCGTCGATTAGCGGTGAACGTGAACTGATGATTTTCTCGGCTTAGTCATGAATTAGAGAATACTTAAGGTACAAGATTTCTATTGAACTTATGCTTTAAGGAATTTATAATCAATAGATACACTCGTAGAAAGCTTAGGTTAGTAATTTTTGGACAGGGGTTCGATTCCCCTCGTCTCCACCATTCTAATACGGAAATCTAGATACAATGTAGTTTTTGTGTAACGATTACTTTTTGAATTTTAGAAGTAATCGTTACAACTTTTTTCTCCGTGGGTGCATTTTTAAATTATAAAAAGCTATAATCGTTACATATAGTTAGTAATCGTTACAATTTTGCACCCATTTTTTATTTCATTAAACACATAAATATATGATTAAATATCAAAATAATTTTTTTATTTAAGGTATGTCACCTCTTTTTTATTAAATATAGGCTTTTTTAATAGATTTCCTGCAAAATTAAGAAAATGGTACAAGAGTATATAATGAAATATGAAAAAATACAAAAAAGAGTAAAAGGAAACAAAAGTCTTCAAAGGAGAATAATTTATTGGCAACGCTCTGATAGTTACGAGAATTCAGATAATTCGTTTTGTACGCTAGGTAGAGACAACCCTTATCAAAGCAAAGATGGTACTTTTAATTTGCTGGGGAAAAGAGTTAAAAAAGCAGACGTGAAGCATGAAACAATACTTATATATGCAACAGAAATGCCAATAGAGCGACACAAAAGGTGCAAAAAAACATATTATTCAGGAAAGAGAAAACGGCACACAATAAAATTACAGGTTATTGTTAACAAGGCTAACGGTATAGTGATTTGTAATGTTTTTTAAGTGGAATATTTTATGATTTTAGACTTTTTAAAAAGTCTAAAATTCGGATTCGTAAAAATATTAAAGTTCTAGCTAATAGCGGATTTCAAAGAGTTGGCAAATTTTACAAAAATTCAAAATCGCCAAGAAGAAAACTAAAAAACTCTTACGAAAGTAGAAAAACAAAATAATCAAAAAATGTCGGCTGAATTAAAGAGCTTGAAACGAGCATTTTATCAGATTTTTTAGGTGTCTTAAAATTATTTCTGAAAAATATAGAAATCGCGGAAAAGGTTTTGATCTTAGGTTTAATTTATGGCGTTTATAAATTTGACCTTTTTGTTTGATTTCTCAGGTGGGCTTGTGAGCACATTTTAAATTTTATTGCCTGTATTTAACAAAATTCACCATATAGCACATGAGCTTTTAGGCAATAGATGTAAAGATTAGGCTACAATTTGTTTTTCATAGTTATTTGTGATATAATATACTTAAAGTTTGTTGGAGGTGGAAAGATGCTTAATTTTTCTTGCTAGTTTATAGGTGTAAAAATTAAAATGTTATATTGCGCTATTGAATTTTTATACCTTTTTGCAAGAAAGTTGAGTTTCTTATGCTCCTTGTACATATAGATTTTATCTTTATGTGATTTTATAAGTTGTAAGAATTACTTTCTTGCTACCTATAATTTTTTACAAAATCGAAAGGCTTGAAAGCTCAGTAAAGCAAAGTGCTGGATGGTCTAATAAAGTAGAACAACCAAAGCATAGCACTCGTAACTCCGAGCTCCGACCCGACAGAGTCTACATTGCAAATAAAGCTGCAAAAATGATAAAACGCTCTAAAAATGTGGAAGCGAGGGAACAATCTGCAATCGAGGAAAAATCTAATCTTCTTAAAAATATCGAAAGTGCCAGCGAACTTAAAATTCATTTTTTAAAACATAAGTCAACTAGAATCCTAAGTTTAAAATATATTGCCTTATTTTATGGCAGTAAAGAAATTTGTAGTAATATTATTTTTGAGGTGAACCAAGGCAACAGAATCGCTTTTTATGGTAAAAATGGATGCGGTAAACCCATAATCTTGAAATTTATAAACGGAAATGGTAAAATAAAATTAACAGGTAATTTTGAAAAAGCTGGTAATTTAAAAATATCTTACGTTTCACAAGATACGTCATATTTAATCGGTAATCTTAGTGATTTTGTAAAATCAGAGAATATTGATGAAATCTTATTTAAAACAGTCTTACGAAAGCTTGATTTTTCACGCAATCAGCTTGAAAAAGATATTTTTGATTTCAGCGGGGGTCAAAAAAGAAAGTATTAATCGCCAAAAGTCTTTGCGAACAGGCATACTTGTATTTATGGGATGAATCGCTTAATTTCATCGACATACTATCACGCATACAAATTCAAAATTTAATTCTAAAATTCAAGCCTACTATCTTATTTGTTGAACACGATAAAACTTTAAGCGAAAGGATCGCTACAAAAATTATAAAAGTTTAGGAGATACATAATTATGAAAAAAAAGAAATTAAAGAAGCTTTTATCTTATTATAAACCGTATAAAAAAATTTTTTTATTAGACTTATTATTCTCATTTTTAAGTGCGACAGTAGTGCTAATGATTCCATTTATAGTAAGGTATCTTACGGATAATTTGATAAGTATGACTTCGGACAAAGCTATGAAAATTATTTTAAAATCAAGCTTATTTATTTTTATATTAATAATTATAAAATTGGGTTGTGATTATTTTGTTCTTTATTATGGGCATTTAATGGGAGCTAAAATGGAAGCTAATATGCGTTCTGAGCTTTTTGAGCATTATCAAAAAATGTCATTTAACTTTTTTGATGAAAATAAAAGTGGTGATTTGCTTTCAAGAATTACAACTGATTTAGTAAATATAAGCGAACTTTTACATCATCTACCGGAGGAACTTTTGCAAATTGTTATAAGAGTTGTTGGAGTTTTTATAGCATTTTTTGTGCTAAATATATATGAAGGTATAACTTTATTGATGATATTTATAATTATGTCTGCGTTTTTAAGCTTTTTCTTAAATAAAATGCAAAAAGCGTTTATAAAAAATCACGAAAGAATTGCAGACATAAATTCTCAAATAGAAGACAGTCTGTTGGGAATTAAAGTTACAAAAACATTTACAAACGAAGATTTAGAAATAAAAAAGTTTGAATTAGGTAATAAAAGGTTTGTAGAGAGTCAAAAATATGCTTTTAAAATTATGGGGATAGCATACTCGGGACTGACGTTTTTTGTAACTGCTATTTTGCCCATCGTAGCTATTTTAGGGATTGTATTAGTCCATAGAAATCAAATAACAAACGGAACTTTATTGCTTTTTTTACTTGCGGAAAGTTTAATTGTGGAACCTATTTTTTCATTTATAGAGCAACTGCAACTATTTCAAAATACTATGGCTGGATTTTATAGATTTTACGAAATTTTAAAAATACAGCCGGAAATTATAGATTACCCAGGTGCAACGGAATTAAAAGATGTAAAGGGCAACATTGAATTTAAAAATGTTTCTTTTGGCTATAATTTAGATAAGAAAGTACTGGAAAATTTAAACCTTAAGATAGATGCGGGTGAGTATGTAGCTCTAGTGGGACCATCTGGTATAGGAAAATCCACTCTTTGTAATTTAATCCCAAGATTTTATGATGTAATCGAGGGCGAAATTTTAATTGATAATGTACCGATAAAAAATGTGAGATTAAAAAGTTTGCGTAACAACATCGGTTTTGTGAATCAGGATATATTCTTATTCTCAGGTTCAGTGACGGACAACATCCGCTATGGAAATCCAAATGCTTCCAAGGAAGAAATTGTAAACGCTGCAAAAAATGCCTACGCTCACGATTTCATCATGGAGCTTGAAAAAGGCTATGATACATATATTGGTGAAAGAGGAGTAAAGCTTTCCGGGGGTCAAAAGCAACGACTTGCAATCGCACGGACATTTTTAAAAAATCCACCTATTTTAATTTTTGATGAAGCAACTTCAAATCTTGATAATGAAAGTGAAAGATTTATTCAAATGTCAATGGAGAATTTAGCAAAAAATCGCACTACTATTGTTATAGCTCATAGGCTTTCGACTATAAAAAACGCAAAAAGAATATTGGTATTAAATCAAACTGGTATAGCTGAAGAAGGCACACACGATGAACTTTTAAGCCAAAATGGTATTTATGCAGGTTTATACAATTTGCAATTTCAAAAGTTATCAGATTGTTAAGAGGTTACATAAAATGAAAATAGCATTTTTATATGGAAAGGTTTTGAGATAATCATTATAACAAACCAGTGTTTGGTTGAGATAGCCCCCGGGAAGAAATTTGTATAAATTTATAACTTATATGATAAAGCTTAAGAGTGGTTGAAAGCTCTTGAGCTATTATTTATTTAATAACAAAAATAATCTATCGTGTCAATATTTTATTAAACTACCTGCGAAATCAAACTAGAAGGTGGTCTAATCTTGTCTTTTATCGAAAAAATATATTTCTGACTTTTAGGAACAACTTGTGGCTTGAACGTACTTTGTCGATCTTGCGATGCGTCTATACTGAACTCCCCATATTTACTTCTAACAGTTTTGGCTTTGTTCCATTTATATAATAGGGTTCTTATGATCTCTCATATCGATCATAGCCAAGATGATTATCCATCTCCGCCTCCAACGTATTTTGCAGTGTTCCTGATACTAAGTCCTTCAATGCTTCTTGAATATCTTTTGCAATAACAATACACAAATCACAAGGCGCCGAGTTTCCAATTGTAGTTATTCCAGTTCATTTCCAAAGCAGGATAATGCTTCAAAGAAACTTAATTTATACTGGTATTACAAGAGCAAAGAAAATTGTAGTTTTAATTGGTGATAGGAATGCTTTAAAATACGCAGTTGAAAATGATATTTCAAATGAGAGAAAAACTCTTTTAAATGAAAAAATAATAAAAAGGTTTGATAATAAATTGTGCCCATAGAAAAATTCATACATTGGATATTTATATGACAAAAAAGCCCCATATAATGGAGCTTTTTTACATAAATATTTTTACGAATTTTTATTAATCACACCTATTGAAAGTGTTCCTTTTGATTTTATAGTTAATACGGTAACATACAAAACACTTATTTATATATGTTTTATATTTTTTTAGCTAATTTAATGCCAAATCTCATTCCATACATAAATATTTTCTTTGAAATATCGTCAATTAGATCATGGTATTCGTTTCTAATTTCGGCAACCATTGATTCGTCAATATTAAATCCCTCCTCATCTTTACGAGCTTGTTCTTCTATGCTTTGTAGTTTATCTTCGAGTTTATAAATTATATCAAAATTCTTTTTAAAACACCATTTTTGTTGTATTCATCTTTGACAACACTTGTAAGATGTTTTTCAGGGTATCCTATTTTATCTAAGTCCCAAAATCCATGCACAAAGCTATAAAAACAGTCTGCAATTTTTTCCAACTCTGCATCTACATATTTATCTAAATCATCATTATTTTTTATAAATTCTTCTATATTCATAATTTTATTCCATCTTTCTAAAATTAGTTATTATTTTTATTATCAATTATTAATTTAAAAATACTTCTTTTGCTTTCTGTATCTTGATATATAATAAATTCAACTATTTTTAACATTAAAGCCTGAACAAAAATTGTATTTATAGGACACATAATGAAAGCTTCATCTAATAAAGAATTTAAAAGATCTATTTTACGCTCGTCTATTAAGCCAGTTATTTCTTTATATTTAAGATTGATATTTTTATACTTAGATAAACTTAAAATTTTATTTTTATTTTCACGTGCAAAGATCTTAATCATATTTTCTATGTTATCAATTAAGACATTTGCTGCGTAAAAATATACTTTTGTTTCAAAATTTATAGATTTAAAATTATGGGTTTCTATGTACTGTTTAGTTTCTTTGTAAAATCGTCTTTGCTTGGTAACAGGCTGATTTTTTAGAACACATCTACATGAATGAAGAACATCTGCACATAAATTGTCAGCCATATTGGTGGCCGACAAAATATCTATAGAATTTATAGCTTCGAAAACTACCATTAAATATTCATCTAATAGCTTACTTTTCTCTCCTAGTGAATCTTTAATATCATTAGCAACATCCAAAAATCGATTAATTAAATCATTGCAACCTTTCATGTTGCCACATAAAAATTCAACATTTTCAAACACATTCATATTTACTATAACTCCTTAAATATATTATTCGGATAAATTAAAACAGAAAAACGCATATAAGGTCATTTTAATTCCCTTACACACGTTTAAAATCGCCACTTGTGAATTTACACAGACTAATGTATAATTAAAGAGTTATGGTGTCGTTTTTACGATTGTGAAGGGTAGTTGGTTTACCTTTTGCAGGGATTAAGTGTTAGGTCCACTTAATTCTGCCATGACATTTTTTGTCGCAAATTTTCCGTACATCCATATAAACTCTAATAGACAACAGAGTCAAGAGGGATTTTAAACATTGTAAAGATTTACACAAATAAATTACCAATATTAGTTTTTAATAATTGTATCTATATCGTCTCTGATCTGTTTTAATATATTTTTCTGACTACCTCTAATAATGGAGCCAATCCCAAGTGCTGAAAGAGTACAAATTTTATTACTTTTAAAGGTGTTATCAAGTTGTGTTTCTAAATCCATAACGATTTTTATATTTTTAAAAATTCTTTTTTTAAATTTACTATCACGGTCAATCCATGTCATCGTTTTTGCTCCCGATATCTATAAATATAATTTTTTTGCCTAGTTTTTTAGCATAATTTAAGGTGTAATATGTACCACCTCTCTTTCTACCATCCCATGCGGCTATAACAAAATCAGATTTATCGACCATATATCTATTCCGTTTTAGCATACAACTACTTTCGTATTTTTCTGATAAATATATAACTTTGTCTGATGCGTTTTTAATTTTTTCGTATTCTACCTTATTATCGTAACTCCACTTATCAGATTGATTTTTGCATGGAATCGCAAGAATCAGTTTTATTTGTGCATAATCTTTTTTCAAATCTAACACAGCTTGTGCGGCTAAAGTATCAAATCCTAATGCACCACCGGCGATAAAATATGTCACACCCCGATTTATAAGTTTAGTTGCTTCATCGGTAACTATTTGTTTTATAAAAACTTTCAAAGCTTGGTTTAGTGTTCTATGTCCAGTAAAACAACAAGTTTTTATTTTTATACCTCCTTATTTTTGACACCCAGTGAATGTCATATATAAGTCTATATTAGCATAAAATTTACTTAATGACAACTAGTAAATGTCAAATCAAGGAGGTTGATGTTATGTATAAAAATAAAAATGCTGACGGTACTCTCAATATATGTGGAAAAAAGGTTGCTGATTTGAGGAGTAAGTTAGTTCCAAAAACATCTCAGAGGAAATTAGCTGATATGTTGCAATTGCGAGGGTTAGATGTAAACAAAAATGCAGTACAAAAAATAGAAAGTGGAGAAAGGTTTGTCACTGATATAGAACTTAATATAATAGCTGAAGTTTTAAATGTTTCGAGCGACTATTTGCTTGAAAGGACAAAATTTTCCAAACCTTATCCTAAAAATGAAAAAGATTTGGAAAATTAAATTTTTAGTATTAATTTATATGAAGGTGATTAAATATGAGTGATAAATGTGAACTATAAGCGTTTAGGGGAAAAAATAAAGAAAGAACGATTAGCAAATAGCTTGACACAAGCAAAACTTGCCGAAAAAGTCGAGATTTCGCCAACGTTCTTGGGGCAAATAGAACGAGGAGAAAGGGTTCCAAGTTTAGAAACAGTTGTAAATATAGCAATAACACTAAATATAACTATAGATGGACTTTTGTGCGAAAGTGAATTATCTGATGCGGCAGTTATTTCTGAGTTATCTTTAGCATTATCTAAAATGGGCAACAGTGAAAAAACACTTTTAATTGATATAATTAGATGTTTTTTAAATCGAACGTCAAACCAAAATTCTTAATCTAATAAAATTTTACAGCCCTATTCAAGGGCTTTCTTATGTTCTGATAAATAATTAAAGGCATAAATAAATATATACAGTATGTAACATATTTATTTATATGTAATACCTATAATATTATATATTTTAAAATGTTCTTTGATTTCATGCAATACCCTAAAATATAAAAAGGGGTATTTTTCATGAACAAAATTGATAAAAATCGTTATATTCAAATTGGCTTGAAAATTGCATATTATCGTAAATTAAATGGTATGACACAAGAATGTTTAGCAGAAAAAGTTGAATTAAGTCCCGGATATTTGTCGCAAGTTGAAACTCCGAACTTTGTACAGCCAATTTCATTGAAAACACTGTTTGCAATTGCAGACACTTTTAAAATTCCGCCATATAAGCTATTGGAGTTTGAAGATTAAATTAGGTAATTGTTTTTTGAATTAAAAAAGATAAATTTATAAGATTACCCACTCAGGCTAGAAACAATCTTTCACTGAGTGGGTATTTTTTATAGTTAGTTGTATTTAATAAAAAACTTTTATACATCCAATAAGCATTTTTCAAAAAATGAGATTTTAATTTTGTCTGTGCTTTCATTCACAGAACTATCTTGTCTATATTTTTTGGCTAAATATAGCATAAATTCTCTTGGAGTAGGAGCGCCATTTTCTTCAGAGATTGGTCCATGATAATTTTGTTTTATCTTCTTAAGTATTTCCGGATCGCGTGAACTCCAATGATTCTTTAATAAGTTACTTATATTCATTTCCACGCTTTTAGGCTGTACTCCTAAGATTTTCCCAGTATAAAAATAAATGCCAGATCTCATATTTACTTTTTCCGGATTTTCTTCTTGATTAATCAGAACGTTACAATGTACCAGTTGTTTAGCTTTTTTATCTTCTATGTCGATTCCGATTATGTATAGCTCATGTTGAAAATACTTCATTTGTGAATTTAATTCTTTTAATTCAAAAATCAGTCCGGTATACCCCTTATCCTTTTGCAGTTTGGCTTCTTCTATCGCCGGATTTATTTTCCTTTTGTGGAAAGCTTCAATTATTTCTAAAAAATTTTTTGAGGAAAAAGTAAATATAAGGGTTAAAACTATAAAGGATACAAATATAATAGATAAAATATCGTGGAATTCATT
>CADBQS010000135.1 GCA_902796915.1 uncultured Ruminococcus sp. | reverse complement strand
TTTGAAGGTATAGGAGGCATTTTATGCGTGCCTACCGCCACGATTGGTAGATTTTCCAAATATATACGCGTATCGTAGGGATTTCTTTTCACTGCAAAAAAAGTGAGCCCTCTAATTGCACTTTCTGGATTCTTTATGTCATCTGTATGCAAAGTAAAATGATATAAAAATTCATCTTTATTTAAATTTTTATATTCTTTTGATTTTCCAAAAATTTTAACCAACTTTTTTTCCTTAAGATCACCTTTTATAGAATAGGAATTAACTAAACCTTTCAATGTTTCAACAATGTTTATGTCACTCTTGAATAAAACTTTAAAACTTTCGTCTTCGGCTAAATTTAAAATAACATCGTGGACAGCTCTTAAATCATCTCGCAATACTTTCTTCCGCAGTCTTTCAATTTCCTCACACAGCTCTCTATTTTCCGCCTGCAGCTTACCATTTTTGTCCTGCAATCTTCTAATTTCGTTCTGCGCCTTCGCAAGATTCTTGTCCTCCTCTTGCATAACAGCGGAAAAAGACTGCAATATGCTGTCACGCATTACCACCCACTTCTCATCCAATGCCGCCACGATCCCATCAGAACTTGACGGACTCTGCTCCATAGCACTACAATTGGTATTCAAAAGCGATAATGATGCTACTGCTAATGTTAACAATAATTTAATATTTATTTTCATTTTAATTTTAATAATTCCTTTCAAATATTTTTAATTGTATTTACAACATTTTCAATTATTTCTTTTTTTATTTTTGAATTTAACATTTTTTGTTCTTTTAATTTCAGTTTTAAATTATCCACAATTTTTCCCTTCTGAATAACTGCATTTTTATATTCTAATAATTCTGTATTTTTGCTTTTTAGCTGAATATTTAGTTCTTGTATTGTCTCTTCCAGGTCGTTTAGTTTATTTTGTAAGCTGACTACTTCATCTTCTAATTTGCGACTTTTAGCATAGTATTCATTGATAAGATCCTGTTTTACATTAATATAAAATTTATATACATCTACTAATGAATCCGATGCATTAAGTTCTGAATTTTTATTAACGCTTTGACTGCATTTACATGTGGCAGAGGTAGAATAATTTTTATTGTTTAATAAAATCATTGATGGGACAACTGCAAGTAAGTGCAAAAACTTAAATTTTAAATTCATATTAAAAAATTCCTTTGAAAAAATAAAATTTTATGTAGTTGATAAAAATAATAAGAAGTAGTAAAATTATATTATATGATAAAATAAAAAAGGAGGTAAAAATATTGAGAGCTATAATTTTATCTGCGACAACAGGTGGGGGTCATATGCGTGCGGCTAATGCAATAAAAAATTATATTATTGATAATGAACTAAATTCAGTAGTAGAGATATTAGATACATTAGAATATATTAATCCTATTTTGAACAAAACGATTACTGAAGGTTATACTTATTTGGCAACGAGGACTCCTATCGTATACAAGGCAGTATATAATACGGCTAATAATAAAATCGTGACGCAGCTTATATCTAATATAAATAGCCTAATAAGTAAAAAGTTATTACCTTTACTTGATTTTTTTAAACCTGATATATTGATAACAACGCATCCGTTTTCAACAGAAATGGCATCAAGATTAAAATCCAGCGGTAGAATAAAAATGCCTATATTATGCGTGATGACGGATTATGCACCTCATAGAACGTGGATAAATGATAATATAGATGGTTATATAGTATCAAATGATGGTATGATAAATTCCATGAAGGATATGGGTGTAGACGAAAAAATAATATATCCCTATGGCATACCGATTGAAGATACCTTTTATACAAAAAGAGATAAAAATATAATTTTGAAAGAAATGGGGTTAAATCCCAATTTACCTACGATATTAATTATGGCAGGTAGTTTTGGAGTAGATAACATATTAAAGATATATAAAGATATACTTTTACTTGATATAAATTTTCAAATTATAATAATAACTGGAAAAAATCAAGGACTATATGATGTTCTCGAAAGCTTTATATATGGCGAAGGGATAGACAAAATATCTGAATTTTTAATGCGTCATAAATATATTCGTAAATTAAAATTATTTAATTATGCAAACAGCAATTATTGGAAGAAAAAAAGAAAATTTAAGAAAAGTTCTAAAATCGGTAAGAAAAAAGAAACAAGGATTATATATTTTACGAATGAAGTAGATAAATATATGCAAGTAGCAGATTTGATAATAACAAAGCCCGGAGGATTAACTGTAACGGAGGCCCTTGCAAGTAATTTACCTATGGCAATATTCGATGCTATACCGGGACAAGAAGAAGAAAATGCAGATTTTCTTGTAAATAATAACATGGCCGTAAAGATAGACGAAGCAAATGGCGGAGTGGGAATTATAAAAGAGTTACTGCAAAATAGAGAAGAACTAGATTCTATGCGAGAATCCTGCAAAACTTTTAGCAAAACAGATTCCCTTGAAAAAATATTAGAGCTAATAAAAAAGAAAATAATCATCGGAAATTAGATGTTTTCCGATGATTATTTTCTCTAATTATTCCCAAAGCATTACTCCAGATAAGTGTTCTATAGTAGCTTTTATAAAATCAGACGTTTTTTTATTTAAACCTTGCTTATTTTCTTTTAACATTTTAAGAAGTTTCTTCAATTTATCAGCTGTTTGAGTACACTGGGTTCTATAGTCCTCAGTGTAAGTTTTATCTTCTGACTTTTTTCTTAATTTCGTTATTTCTTCATTAACAGTACCAGAAAGAAAATTAAGATCAAACTCCTGAGATTTTTCAATTTCATTTAACTTTTTTTGGTTGCCCTTTATCCTATTCCTGATGTTAGATAATGTTCTTTCTCTTATATCTTTTTTCTCTTTTTTAAACTTCAGTTCGAGTTCATTTAAACTTTTTTTAAACTTCAGTTCGAGTTCATTTAAACTTTTTTGAATTAATTCTTCAGGATCTTCCAGTTGTGATTTTAGTTTCTTGATTTTAGTTTCTAAATTACGTACTTTTTTCTTACTTATTTCGTTATTGCCAATAAGCTTTTCTAATTGTAAAAGTATTTTTGTTTTTTTACCCATTTTAATCTCTCCTTTTTATTTGTTTTCAATAAAATTATATCATTTTTTTTTTTTTGTCAAGTGTTTTTATTAAAAAAGTATATTTTTATACAAAAATTTTTTTCAATATGCACAACGCTTTTTTTTCTATTCTAGAAACATATGATCTGGAAATACCTAATTTATTTGCAACTAAGCGTTGAGGCATAGGCTCATGGCCATCTAAGCCGTATCGGAGAGTAATTATTATGCGCTCTCTGGGAGATAAATATTGAGCCATATATTTATGTAATTTTTCGATATTAATTTTTAAATCAATCTGGTCGGCGATTGAAGTTTCCGTGGCGATTGTATCCATAAGTGTGAGAACGTTACCGTTTTTATCAGATTCTATCGGTTCATTAATAGATAAATCCAAAGAGGATTTTTTATTATTACGAAAATGCATAAGAATTTCATTTGCTATACTCACGTTTTGGCTCGAAAATATCTGTTGCACTTGAAGGTAATTTGTCATCACTTGAGCCAAATAAATATATGTGGACATTTTCACCGTCCCATACTATTTTATCTACAAGAGTTCTAAGTGCCTTTCTTTTTTGCTCTACATCCATAGTATCAAAGGTACTGCCAAAAGATAAGGCTAAATTTTTTATATTTTCAAACTCAATTTGAGATAAGTCTTGATTTTTGATGAGATTTTCAAGTTCTTCTTTCTTTTTTAACAGTTGATTTTTTTCACTATCAAGATTATTTATTTTTTCAGTAATGTATTTTTGAGCAGGGGTGTTTGGAGTATTACAGAGAGCTTGCACTAAAGTTGAAATCTCTTTTTCAATGTTAGATAATGACTGAGAAATTCTTAAAATTTCATCTTCATAATTTTCAGTTTGCATAGAAATTTCTTTTTTTGCTTTAGAAATCTCTTGTAAAAATTGAGAGTTGTCTACTGTAAGTTTCTTGATTTCTTCACAAACAGCTTTATCTAAAGTATTTCCATTTGGATTTTTTATCTTACAGTTATGAAGATGGCTTTTTTCTTTTAGTTGACAAAGATAACTATATATGTATTCTCCGTTAGCATTTTTCCGCTTGCTAAGTTTTGGTCTCATGTAGTCTCCACAATTTCCACAGAATAAAAGTCCTGATAGGAGTGCAACGTTACTTTTAGGTTTGTGATATGATTTTGAAGAATTTTGAGCCAACTGTTCTTGTACTGTAATCCAGTCTGACGAAGAAATTATCCCTTCATGTTTCCCTACGGAGACAATCCAGTCTTTAATATCTCGAGTATAATGACGTTTTCCTTCTTTTTGAATTGTCTTATTATAAGACATTACTCCATGCTGACCATCAAATTTACTCTTGATATCATTTTCGTCTGAAAACTCTACTCCGTTATCTCTAAAAAATTTAAAAGCAGTTTCATCTGCTATCATGTATACAGGATTTTCCAAGATATTTTTTATCGTGAATCTTGTAAAGGCTTTTCCATTTTTGGTTTTAATACTATTTTGTATCAAATAGGTTTCAACTTTGGTTAGAGAATTGGTTTCGATAAACTTTTTGAATATTAATTTTACTAAATCAGCTTCATCGGGAATAAGTTTAAGTTTGAACATCTGTTTTGATTTCCCATCAACTACTAGTTGCTCTACTTTTTCAGATTTATACCCCGTTGGAGATGTACCACCGAGCCATCTTCCTGTTCTTGCAAGCATTAGCATATTGTCTCTGATTCTTTCGGCGATGGTCTCTCTTTCAAGTTGAGCAAAAACAGACGCTATATACATCATTGCTCTACCCATAGGAGTAGAAGTGTCGAATTGTTCTTTTATAGAAACAAACGATATATTACGATTATTTAAGTCTGTTATAAGTGAAGAAAAGTCACTTACATTTCTACTAATTCTATCAAGTCGATAACAGACTATATAATCTACTTTTTCTTTTTTGGAATCCGAAATCATTTTCTTAAACATAGGTCTTTCTAGATTTTTAGCTGAAAAGCCTTCATCCTCATAGACAACAATTTTCTTTTCATCTATATCTTTAATGTGGGACAGCAGATAGTCTTTACACATTTCTACTTGGTTTTCAATAGACTCTCCCTTACCTGTATATTTTGATTTTCTACTGTATATATAATACATTTTACCTGTCCTTTCTGTTTATATAGTCTGAAATTATTTTGGCACATAGATTAGATATAGAACGTTGCTCTTCTTTTGCTAAGACAGTAAGTTTTTCTTTAAGATTTTTATTTATCGTTATTATCATTCGAGTATTGTATTTAGAAACTGACACTTTGATTACCTCATTTCAATTATACTTTGTTTATATGGTATCATAGTGATACACTTTTTTCAATAGTATTTTATCTACCTTGAATTAGGCGTACATTAGAAATAGTTATACACCCCTTAGATACAAGTAAACTTGTACTTATAATTTTTCAATAATATCATAAAACCAAAGGCACTGATATATCAGTGCTTTTTTGATATTCAAAAACAAAATTAAAGGAGAAATAAAAATGATAATAACAAAAGCGACATTGCTGTT
>CADBQS010000134.1 GCA_902796915.1 uncultured Ruminococcus sp. | reverse complement strand
TATGATTTTTGTTTTCTTCCCATTATTTTTACCCCTTTTTCTTTCTTTTGTTCGACTTTTCGTGTCCATATTTATATCTTAACACCAAAACATCAAATTTATAAATTCAAATGGTATTATACCTGAAAGTTTTGACACCATATATTTATCAAAACTTTTATGTATATCGAGAAGTAAAGCATACAGCTTAATGATTAAAAATAAACTTCCATACTATAAATTAAATCGTAGAATTATTATCTTTAAGCAAAACTTCATCGAATGGCTAGAAAATAAGCCAATCACAAGTTTTGCAGAACTTAAAATTATAAAAAACATTCCTGATTTTTTTGCTCCTACTGTTCTTCAAAATATTTTAAATGTTTCAAAAAGCAAAATTTATGAGATTATCAAAGCATACAAGTTAAGTGGATTTATTCCCGGTAAAAAAATTATATTATTGAAGGAAAAACTCATAAAAACATTTTTAAAATGTTCATATTGTTAGTTATCTGATTAATCGACAAAATACTTTATATTTCGATTTTTTGTGTTATAATCTAGATGATAAGGGAATTAAAGCACAATTAATTTCAAAATTGCACCTTGACAATTTAAATATAAAATTTTCTCGATTGGTATGATTTCTAAACTTAAAATCAAATTATGAAACAAAAGAAAGGAAATTATACTATGGCAAGAAGAACAAACGGAGAAGGAAGTATTTATAAAAGAGCTGACGGACGTTGGTGTGCTAGATATACATTTAATAATAAACGTAGAGATATTACCGGTAAAACTCAAGCAGAAGTAAAACGTAAATTAAAAGCTACACTTGCTGAACTTGAAAAAGCATCAAACATGGGAAATCCTGATTATATTGAAAAACGTAAGACAACCCTTCAAGATTGGCTATATTATTGGTTAGAAACATTTGTAAAACCTACTGTAAAACCATCTACATATAGTGGATATGAAAGAGATATCAGAAACCATGTTGTCCCAGCTATCGGGCATCATAAAATGTGTGAACTTAACTTACCTATACTTCAAGAATTCTTTAATTCTAAAAAAAGAACCTCTATAAATGATAAAACTCCCGGCAGACTGAGTGCAAAAAGTATCAAGAATATTCGCAACATGATGAATTATGCTTTTAGAAAGGCACAAGAACATGGTGTACTTCTACATGATATTTTAAGTGGAGTGATTACTCAAGCGGTTCCAAAACGTGAAATAAGAGTTTTAACACCTATGGAACAAGACAAGTTAATTGCAACTGTAAAAGATAACCTTGAAACATGGCAATCAGGTTTTGCGATTATCTTTGCTCTATTTACTGGTGTCAGAGAGGGCGAATTATTAGGACTTAGATGGATGGATATTGACTTAAATCCTCATAACCCACTAGTACGCATAAGATACTCTTTAGGTAGGCAAAAAGACATTTATAATGAATCAGATAACAATTCTATCCTCAAACTTAGTGAGCCAAAAACAAACAACTCAATTAGAGATATACCTATTATCCCTGAATTGTATAATGACTTGATAGAATATAAAAAAGTTCAATGTGCAAGAAAAACAGAAAAGGGGCAATCTCAAAAATTGACGGACTTTGTTTTCCCTAACAGAAATTTTACTGCTTATGAGCCTAGAGGATTTTTCACTAAGTACAAAGAAATTTTAGATAAATGTAAATTATACGATGTCGGTGTTCATACTTTAAGACATACTTTTGCAACTCGTTCATTGGAACGTGGTGTGGATATAAAAACTCTTTCAAAAATTTTAGGTCATGCTCGACCATCAATTACATTAGACAGATATGGAAGTTCTTTACCAAATCATCAACGTGAATGTATGAATAAGCTTTCTTCTATCTATTTAAACCTATAAATTAAATTTTGCCCACAATAATTGTGGGCAGACTAAATTTATCTCTATTTTTCAGTTTAAAAACTTTCGCTGGTTGTGGGCAAAATTGTGGGCAAAAAGAATATTTTTACTTTTTAAAAATCTCCCTCATAAAATAAGATGATTTTCAACCTTATGCTTATTGTGGGCAGAATTTTTTTAAAAATAAAAAATAGAATCAAGCTCAAACCCTGATTCTATCTATATTCTTGGCTCCCCCTGTTGGACTCGAACCAACGACCCTGCGGTTAACAGCCGCATGCTCTACCGAACGTTATAGTTTCATACCGTAAAAAACTTGTTTGTA
>CADBQS010000133.1 GCA_902796915.1 uncultured Ruminococcus sp. | reverse complement strand
CTTCTTTGCCTTTATTTACCATCTGAGAGCCCCAATTTGCAACCTGAGATACCGCATTAATTATCGCGTTCCAGATATTTTGAGGTAGATTTTTCAACGTATTAATAATATTATTCAAAAATTCCGTTGATTTTGTTTTTGCCGTCGTAATTACATTTTTAAAAAAATCAACTATTTTATTAATTGTATTTTGTAGCCATTCCCACGCGCGGCTTGGCAAATTCTTTATGATTTCAATAACTTTACTTAGAAACTCGGTCATTTTTTCTTTACCCGTATTTATGACATTTCCGCCCCACTCAGTAAATTTATTGAAAACCGTACCTAAAACTCCTCCGATTAATTCGGGTAGCTTTGAAAGTCCATTAATTATCGCTGTTACAATTTGTGGCACGTTTTGTACTAAAATAATTATAATTTCGGGTATTGCCTGCACTATCGCCATAAAAAGTGTTATTGCTCCGTCTAAAAGCAAGGGAATATTTGTTGTTAAAGCGTTTACAATGCTGTTTATTATGTCTGGAATTTTCGATACTAAAACGGCTATAATCTGGGGAATTGCTTGTACTAAACCCATAAATAAAGCTATACCCGCCTCTATAATTAAATCAATATTATTAATTAAAGAATCTGCAATTAATATCACGGCGGATACAATAGCGGGGATTAAAACTGGCAAAGATTGCGATATTCCTATAACAAGTGTTGTAATTATTTCGATTCCCGCCTCTATAATCTGCGGTAAAGAATTAATTAATGCGGTAGAAAGCGCCATAATTATCGTAATTGCGGCATTTGTAAGCTGTGGCAAAACTGATGTTACCGCCGTAATTATCTCGGGAATTATTTGTCCTGCTGCTTCTAAAATAGAGGGGAGGGCGGCTGTTAAACCTTGTAAAAGTGCCGATATTAAACTTTTTCCTGTTTCAAGTAGCTTCGGCACGGTTTGCAATAAACCTTGTGCCATCTCCGTTGCCATATTTGCAAATTTTTGTACTGCCGCGTCAACATTTCCACCATTTAAAACTTCAGCAATTATACCGTTAGACGCTCCCGCCATACCGTCGGCACCCGTTATAATTTCTGTTATTGAGGGCGCTAAGGTAGCCCCCAACAAGTTTGCTGTTGAGGAAGTTGTTGACTTCCAAATCTGCATACTATCGTCCATAGCACCTAAAGAATTTAGAACATCGCCTGACAAAACTGCACCCATTTCATACGATTTTTGCGTAAGTTCTTCAATACCCGCACTTCCTTGTGCGATTAATGGGTTTAAATCTTGCGCTGACTTCCCTAAAATCTGCATAGCTATGCTGTCGCGTTCAGTTTCATTCGGGATTTTACCCAATGCGTCTATCGTATCCCAATAAACTTGTTCGCTATCTTTTAAGTTTCCGCTTGAATCCGTCACCGATATGCCTAATTTTTTATACGCTTCTGCTGTTGCTCCAGTACCGCTTGCGGCGCTCGTCATAGATTTTATATTTTTTGCCATTGAATTTGTCATAGTGTCAACGCTTACATCCACAAGTTCCGCAACCGCGCTATATTCTTGTAAAGCCTGAGTAGATACGCCCGTTTGAGTGGATAATGTTAAAATATTATCTGCATAACCTGCCGCCGCTGTCACCGAATCCGTCAAATATTCCTTAACTTTTGTTATACCCTCACCGAGTTTCTTTAAACCTCCGATTACGGCTTCACTTATCAAATTCGCCTTAATTAAATCGCCAAATTTAAGGGCTTTTTGTCCCGCCTCGTCCTCACTTTTAGAAAATTCATCAAGAGATTTACTCCCGTCATCTAAATTACCTTTATTTTCGTCAAGCTGTTTATTATTGCTATCAAGCTCTTTTTCCATTTTAGAAAGTTCTGCTTCGGCTTTATTTAGGGTAGTTTTCCAGTTATTTGTCTTTTTATCGTGTTCGCCATACTTTTCAGCAGAATCTTCTACCGCACCTTTTAACGTAGATATTTTCTCTTTTTGCTTTTCAATTTGTTCGGTTAATACTTTGTTTCTCTCCGTTAAGCCCTGTGTTGATTTATCATTT
>CADBQS010000132.1 GCA_902796915.1 uncultured Ruminococcus sp. | reverse complement strand
ATATCCTGCATTATGAAATCTAGCTAAATCTTTTACTCCACTATTAACAGCTGTTTTATTTAAATTATAATTACCTTTTCTTGCTTGGTTTCTTCTATATAATCTTTTTTCATCTTCAGTTAGTTCATTATATTCTTTTTCACTTAGTTCTTGTTTTCTTGTTTGGATAGCAAAGTAAGTTTGGGCAAGAGCTATTAATTCTTTTCTTGAATCACCATTTTGTGCAATAAGATAACATGCATATCTTGATAGTTTATAATCCTTTGCCATTTCTATTTTACCCCTACCACTATTTATTGGGGTGGTGACTTCAACACCCCAAAGATTTTGGTTAGGGAAACTGTTATTTGCGGATATTATAGCTCTATCTATAACTTTATTAAAGTTTCTCCAATCTTTGTATTCAAGAACTCTTTGTAATTCTCTTGCTAACCAATATTCACCACCTTTTTCATCAATATGTTTTATATCTTCAAATATTTTTTCTGTATATTCTTTTATTTCATTCATTTTATCAATCTCCTTTTTCATGGACTACAAGTATCAATCTTTAATTTATTATTTTTGATTTTAAACATAATACTTCCATCCTGATCAGTTCTATATATATTTGATTTACTTAAATTTTCTAACACTTCCTTATTCGGATGACCATAACGATTATTTTTTCCAACACTAATAATGGAATATTTAGGATTTATTTCATTAATAAACTCTTTACCACTGCTTGTCTTTGATCCATGATGTCCTACTTTTAATACATCTATATCTGGTAAATTATATTTACTCATTATTTCTTTTTCAGTATCAATAGATGCGTCTCCCATAAATATAAATTTATATCCACTTAGTTCTGTATAGATAACATTAGAGTTATCATTCTCATTATCATATTCTTTTGTTTGTAAGAAATAGAGTTTATTGTTATCTATATTTAATTCTTTAATACATGAATAATAATTAATATTTTTCTTATCTAAAACTTTAATAAGTTCTTTTTCTAAATCATTATACTCATCACAATTGAAGATTACTTTCTCAACTTTAAAATTATTAACTAAGTTAATTGCCTCTCCCATATGATCAAAGTCTCCATGGGTTAATATTAGAAAGTCAATTTGGTTAATTCCTCTACTTTTTAAATATGGGATAGTTTTATTATTAACTATTTTATAATCATTCATTAAATTGCCACCTGTATCAATTAAAATGTTCCCTGTATTATTCGTATACTTTAATAAAATAGAATCACCTTGTCCAACATCGAGTGTAGTTAATTCAAAGGAATTATCAAAATAAATTAGCAATTTATGAATAAGCATTAAAAAGAAAATAAAAATATATTTATAATTATATAAAAATAATATAATTAAAAAATAATAAACTATTATTAAAAATATACTTGGTTTAGAAAATGATACTATGCCAAAATTATATTTAGATAAAAATAAAGATGTTTTTTCCAAAATGTAGATAAATAAATTTAATATATAACTAATTTTAGGAATGAAAAAACTAATTAAGGATAATGGAAAAATAATGATGCTTACAAAGGGAATAAGAATAATATTTAAAAGAATTGATAAAAAATTAACTTCAAAATAATTACAGATACATATTGGAAATGATACAAAAAAACAGATAATAGAAATATATATTGACTTATATATTTTATTTTTTATTTTTTTGATTTTCTTACTATAAAGAACTAAAAAGAAACTTATTAAATATGAATACTGAAAAGATGTGTTATATATGTTAAATGGATTTATAATTAATAGAACAATTAAAACTATAAGCATAATATCAATGGGTTTTATTTTTAAATTAAATAATTTATTGATAGCAAATAAAATATACATAGTTATACTTCTGGTAACTGATGGGGTAAAATCAATTAAAAATGCATAGAATAAAAGAAATAAAACGACAATTAAATAATTATAGAAGTTGTTGTAGGATATACGTTTTAAAAAGTATAATATGAATCCAGCAAAAAGACTAATGTGCATACCTGATATACTAAACAAGTGTGATATACCATTTTTTCGATAACTAGTAAGTGTAATTTCATCAATGTTACTGCTATCACCTAGGATGAATGTTTTTATATATTCGTTAGACTTATATATTTTATCAATTCTAATATTTATTTTGTTTTTTAAATAATAAATAATATTGGTATTATTAGCTATTTTTTCTATTTTAGTAGCTTTAACAATATGAAATATATTATTGTTATATAAATAATTTTTATAATTGAACAAAGTAGGAATAGTATTATTAGATGGTGTTATTAATTTGCCAGTTACTTTTATTTTATCTCCTAAAGTAATATTAGATAATTCATCATAATAATAAATAACTAGTTTTTCTAAAGCATTTATATAAATAGTTGTCTTATTATCATTTTTCTTTATTTTATAAACATTACCAATTAAAATATTTTCACTTTTATATACACTATTTTTAGGAATAAATTTGGTATATATATAAGATACAGTCAAAACTATAATAGCTATTATTTTAATAAGATATCTATGTTGTAATATACTCCTTAATCTCTTCATATAAATTTTGTCCGATACCTTTTACATTTTTAATATCTTCAATTGTTTTAAATGCACCAATATCATTTCTATATTCAATAATTGCTTTAGCTTTTGATTCTCCAATTCCTGGTAATGTTTTTAATTCCTCCATTGTAGCTTTATTTATGTTTATTAATATAGTTTTTATTTTATCATTATCAGTTATACATGAATCATTATTTACTTTTGGACAAATACATTCTGTATCAATTATTTTAGTAATGTTTTCTTCATTTTTTGATTTATCTACTTCTTCTTTTGTATAAATAATAATAACCATTTCATCGGTAATTTTTTTTGCTAAATTAATGACTGACGTATCAGCATTATCGGTTAAATTACCAGCTTCTTTGATAATATCATAGACATATTTATTACAGTCAGTCGTATATACTCCTGGATTATTTACTTCACCTTTAATATCAACTGTGCATAAAATATGTTCATTAGTTTCTTCTGTTTTAATATCTTCTTTATTAAATAGTTCGTTTTCTTCATTATAGAAAGTCATATTATATTTTTCTTTATTTAATTTATTCTTAATAATTATACTTGATATAACAATTATTATAAGTAAGATAATTGTTATAACATATTTATATTTTTTTATAAATTTCATTAATCACTCCTTTTTTCTTAAATTATATTATAGATTTTACTATTATTTTATTGCTTCATTTTAATAATAATTTCTATATTATATTTTAGTTTTAGTTTTAATTTTTCATTTTTTGTTTCATTATAATAATTCATTCTTAACACATCCTTTCACTATTAATATTTTTAATTCATAAGCCATTTTACTTTTTTTGAACTAATTATTAACAAACATTATTTAAATATTACCAAAAGAAAACAAGTAGTTTTTCTACTTGTCTATTCAATATTTTTTCTTATTTTTTACTAAGATTCGTATTATATTAATTATTAATAACACTGATATAACAATAATAAAACCTATCGGAAAGTTTT
>CADBQS010000131.1 GCA_902796915.1 uncultured Ruminococcus sp. | reverse complement strand
TAATGTTAATTTCATAAGAAGAAACTAAATTATAAAAATCATTTAACTTAATGTAAGGAATTCCTTCTTTAAAGCGAATATCAACATTTGAATTTTCACCATTAACATGGTTTATGACTGGAACATTTTTTATTTCACCTAATTCCATTGCATCTACATCTGTTATTCCAAATAACATAAAAGTTAACATTAAGGCAATAACAAATACAAAGTTCTTAACTAATTTATTCATTTATATCATCCTCTCTATTAATTAATTTAAAAATATTGTACATTTTTTTTAGTGATTTTTCAATATTTTAGAATGATTTATATTATTTTTCTTCCTTTTTTATTAAAACTTGCAAGATCTCATTTCTTAAAAGTTCCCATTTTATAAGGATTTAAGCGATGTGCGTCACAAATACAAGCCAACCAATTATATGGAATTGATTATTGCAACATAACTATCACAAGTATATAAAATCACCTTTTGATGCTTTTGGCGTTTTTTTATTTTTTTGTCTTACTTTTATTAAAAATAATTGTAAACAATGCATAGAAGAACCCAAACATTATAGGTTCCATTATATGTTTGTTTGCTGAATAAATAAATTCTTTTTTATCAACTACAACTCTAAAGAATATATCAAGTAGCGGAAAAAATATTAACGCAAAAATAGTTTCAGTTATAAACTTGTATAAAAATTTATTTTCTTTTATTTTTTTCATAAATCTCACCTTTCTCTATTAATTTGACCATCAATAATATAACATATCTATTAACTTCTTGCCAGTTATATTGAATTTATCAAAATATAAGTTTTTGAATTCAAATTATACTTAATAGCCTCTAAAATATACTATAGATACATTATAAAATTACCAAAGTAATATAGTTTTACATACAATCCCAATCAATATATGTTTTATCAAAATTACTATTCTTTATATCGTACTTACACGAATTAATATAGTATTTTATCATTACTTCACCTCTATTTTTGTGATGAATTAAAAAGTGTATACACCTATTAATTACTACATTCTTTTGTATATTTCTTAAAGAAATTAAATGAATGTTAATTATCTTGTTGTTATTGTTTTATTGTACATAGTAAAAACTATTTTTCTACTCAATTATAACATGAATAGGGAAAAATTTATATAATTTTGTCTGATTCAATTAATTTATATTGGAGGAATTATTATAACTATAATTATATCTTATATTCACATAAGTGTTATATAATACAAAAACTGTAATGAATCATGTTAATTCATTACAGTCTCTGAATTTAGATAATTATTCGTTTTCTTTTTTAAATTTGATTAAAGCAAATAATGTTACTGCATCAATTATTGCGCCTATATTCATAGGTGTTTTAGTAGTAATTAATCCTACGATAGCAGTTAAAACACGAAGCACTAATAAAACTAATAAAACTGTGCCTTTACTTTTTCCGTCTGCGCATCTAACTATTAGATAATAATATAATAGATCAACTAATGCACCAAAGCCAAAAGAAAAAGCAAAGAAAGTTTTTATACTCATACCGCTTAAAGACTTTGCAAGATCTGGTACTGCCTTTTCAATAGTAGTTGATATACTTGGTACAGCTAATATTATAATAGCACAAACTATACCTATTATTGCAAATGTCATGTATGCTAAGCGCATTTTTTTGAATAAACTATCATTTGGTTGTTTTGCCATAATCTAACCTCCTTTTCTATGGAAAGTATATCAAACATATCTTTCTTTTGCAACAAAATATTTAAAAAAAATATAAAATTTTGTTGTAAAAGATATAATTTAATTACAATTATTATTATAGTATACGTTTTAATTCATCTAAATTAAATATTTCTTTGTATTCAGTTTGTTCTATTTTTTTTCTATTAAGAAATATTGTGTTCATTCCTAATTGATTAGGTATTTCTAAATCACATTTTATACTATCACCTATAAATGTATAATCCTTAATATCACCATCTCCAATAATACTTTCTAGACCTTTTTTAGATGGCTTTGTTGGTAATAAATCCCAACCATAAACTTTGGTGAAAAAATGATCTAAATTGTATTTTTTTAACCTCTTAATTTGATTATCAGTAAACCAATTAGTATATGCAATTAATTCATACTTTTTAGACAAATAATCTAAAACACTGTAAACTTTATCTATATCTAGTAATGAGATGTTTACATATCCATTTAATAATTCTTCAAATACTTTTTCTGTTATGTTTATAGGTAGTCTTTCATTTATATAGTTTATAAACTTATCTTTAGATATTATATGATTACAACTATTTTTTTCAAACTCTCCAATAATACTAAATAGCTCCATAAAAGTGAAAGGTAATTGATGTTTACCAATAAGATTATCATAATTATTGCTTCCTTCACTAGAAAGAAATAGTAACGTATCATCTAAATCAAATATAAT
>CADBQS010000130.1 GCA_902796915.1 uncultured Ruminococcus sp. | reverse complement strand
CTCAACAGATTGAAGATGACGCTCTTTCTGCCTAAAATACATCCATATATCTTTACTACCATGCTAGACTATCTCTGTTCGACTTTTCGTGTCCATATTTATATCTTAACACCAATATCTATTTTATAGAAATATAAGAATTTTATAAATGCACCCGTTTTTTATTCTACGGGTGCATATTTGTAACGATTACTTTTATGATTTTAGAGAGGGTTTCATTTTTTGTAACGATTTAAAAGAGGGGGTTTTATTTTCTGTAACGATTACAAAATTTACGATTAATCTACAAAAACAAACAGTTTGCTACAAAGTTACACTTTATCTTTAAATTTCCTCAATTTTAACTTTGTGAGACTTAAATTTACTATCATAAGAAATTCCAACAGCTAATTTTTGTCCAGTATAGTCTTTCAATGCTAAGGCATAACGCTTTTCTTTAATTTGCTTCAATGCCTCATCTGGAGTTGAGTCTTTCTTTAATTCAATTATAAATGCAGTCTTATTTTTATCGTTTGGATAGAAAATAAAATCTGCAAATCCAATCCCGGCTGGCATTTCACGTACTATTTTGTACTTTGTCCTAGCACTTAAATAAACTAGCGTGATTATACAAGCGAGCGAATTTTCATCGTTATACTTTATGATTGGAATATTGATATCATGAGTTTCTTGAATCAAATTTTCCATTGTTTCTGTATCTCTACGAAGTGTGGCTTTTAACATCTCATTCGATTTCATAACAATTTCAGAAATTGCACCCATTGATTTATCTTCTAATGCTTCATCGAATTTTATGCGTAATTCCTTGTTTGGAATAACAAGAGTTTCGTCATAATAACTTAAAAATCCGTAAATTGTCATTGCAGAAAGTATTTGATTTCTCGTATTTAATTCTTTTTGTTCAGCACCGTAACCCTTGAGTTTTATTTCTAACGGGATATCCGACACCATTCTTACTACATCATCTTTAACCGAATCGATATTATTGTTTATGTAGTACAAAATTTCGTCCATCGGACCAGTGTTAGTCCAGTAGCTTTGACATCTACCTTTTCTTAGTGCAAAAGCTACAGATCTCGGATTGTATACTTCATGTCCACCTTGTGTTTTATATCCATCATACCACTCTGTTAATTCAGATATAGAAATTTTATTCTGTTTATCACACAAAAACTCAACTTCATTTTGAGTAAATCCAAAATATTTATCAAAATCCGCGTCATTTAAAAAAGTATACTCGTCAAACATATTAAGAGCGGATCCAGAAGAATACTTAGCAATAGGTAATACACCAGTCATGTATGCAAGTTCTACGTAAGGCTTATCTTTTAGTAAATCCTTTAAAAACTGTAAAAAATTCTCTCTATCTTCGTTGCTAAATAAATCGTTATTAAAAATATAATCCCACTCATCTATTATAAATATAAAGCCTTCGCTTGTTTCATTGTAAACTTGTGTGAATATTTTAGATAAAGGTTTTGTTTTATCTATTTCAATGTTAGGATACGAATTAATCAAATCTTCTGCCAAATCTTTTATATAATTTTCAATAAATTCTTCGTAAGAACAATTAGTCTTGGGAAATTCGTTCATAGTCATATAAATGACATTATGTTTGTTTAAATGCTTTAAATATGATTCATATTTACTAATTTCAAGATTATCGAAAAGTGGTTTAAAATCAGCATTTTTTGAGTAATAACAAGCGAGCATCATGGCATTTATTGTCTTACCAAAACGTCTTGGGCGAGTTATACAGACATACTTATTAGGTGAACTTATACAATCATTCAATTTATCTATAAGTATTGATTTATCAACAAAATATTTATAATTAGCTGCTTCAGTAAATGAATTATTTTTTATAGGTACGTTTAGAAAATAGGACATGTTCATGCTCCTTTCAATGGTTGCTGTGTTGTGGTAAAGTAAAGTTGTAACATCTTGTTCGGAAAAGTATAATAACTAAAAACAAGGAGGAACAACACAGTGGGAAAGAAAT
>CADBQS010000129.1 GCA_902796915.1 uncultured Ruminococcus sp. | reverse complement strand
TATTCCGAAGTGGAAGAATTAACACTTGATATTCTGCAAGAGTTCATTGACAAAATTATAATTCATCATCGCGAAGAAATTATGGGAGAGACTATTCAAAAAATAGAGATTTACTACAAGATGATAGGACATATTGAAATTCCACATATAACAAAAACGGAACATCAAAGTCTAATAAGAAATTTTGGCAGAAAAAAAGAAGAACGTATTGCATAAAACAATACATTCTTTGAAAAAGGATAACCGGAAGAAAACCAAGTCCCTAATGGTTATCCAGAGTGGTGCGCCTGGAGGGATTCGAACCCCCGACTTTTCGGTTCGTAGCCAACTCCTCTATCCAGCTGAGATACAGGCGCATATAAAATATTTTCACATCTAAAAGCTAATTAATTATAGCATTTAAAATTATATAAATCAATAATAAAGAAGTATATTTTTGAAAATTGTCAAATACACTTCTTTTTAGCGTATAAAATGTTAAAAACTATTTATATTGCAAATTAATCTACATCCCGGAGGTGCGTTCCGGCAGTTCTACTTCTGAAGGAGTTACAGGTCTTATTGGAAAATTATAGTCAACACGTTCGGCAGCTTCACTAGCGCCAAAAGGCGGTGCAAAGTTAATTGCTCCAGTAAAATTACCATTATCGTATACAACAGCTCTTACTATTCGACCATCATCCATAAGATGATAATCAACTGCACGATTTGGTGAGTATGGAGATACAAAATGTAGTATAAGATTTGCCTGTGATTCTCCAACTGCATTAACATGATTTAATCCAGTAAAAATAGTTCCTCCTAAAAATAATAATGTACTCAAAAATTTGGCTGCGTTTTTTCTTAACATTTAAACAAATCATTTCTAAATATATTCATTAATGTTATAACATGAAATTTAAAAAATGCAACACTTTATTTTAATATACTGGTAAGCACTCCAGCTGCTACAGCCGAACCAATAACTCCTGCTACATTTGGCCCCATAGCATGCATTAGTAGATAATTAGAAGGATTTTCTTCCTGTCCTACTTTTTGTACAACTCTTGCAGCCATTGGCACAGCAGAAACTCCTGCGGCTCCAATTAAGGGATTTATACTTTTATTAGAAAGTTTGTACATAAGTTTACCAAACAATACTCCTCCTGCTGTACCAAAACAAAATGCTATTAATCCTAATCCAATAATAGATAAGGTTTTAAAATTAAGGAAATTATAACCTGTAGCTGTAGCTCCTATAGATACTCCCAAAAATATCGTTATGATATTTAATAATTCATTTTGTGCAGCCTTGGATATACGGTCTACTACGCCGCTTTCTCTGAACAGATTTCCTAGCATTAGCATTCCGACTAAGGTAGCTGCATCTGGAAGAATGAGAGCAACTAATATTACTACGATTATTGGAAAAATAATCTTTTCAAGTTTAGATACAGTCCTTAATTGCGTCATAACAACGCTTCTTTCTTCCTTTGAAGTAAGAACTTTCATAATGGGAGGCTGTATGACGGGAATTAATGCCATATATGAATAGGCTGCCACGGCTATAGGCCCTAATAATTCAGGTGATAATTTTGATGTTACAAAAATAGCAGTAGGGCCATCCGCTCCACCTATAATAGATATAGAACCGGCTTGATTTGGAGAAAATCCTAATAATATTGCACCAATAAAGGTTATAAATATACCAAGCTGTGCAGCAGCCCCTAATAAGAAGCTTTTAGGGTTTGCAATTAATGGACCGAAATCTGTCATAGCACCGATTCCAAGAAATATTAGGGGAGGATATATACCTAATTTTACACCTTTATATAGATAATAAAGAAGCCCTCCACTACTTTCTATTTTATAAAATTGCTGTCCAAGTATTTCTACTATTGGATAATTCCCAGTAGAACCATTTTGTGTTATGTATCTTGTAACAGGAATTAATGCTGATTGTGGTTCAGCCATTATTTGGGGATATAAATTAACAAGAAGCATACCAAAAGCTATAGGAAGAAGCAGTAAAGGTTCAAATTTTTTATGAATTGCTAAATATATTAGTACGCATGATACAGCTATCATAACGTAATTTTGCCATGGCAGCGAAAATATTCCGGAAGATGAAAATATATTAACAATAGAAGAAATAAATTGATTAAATAATTCCAAAATAAAATTCCTCCCTTAATTTAGTTCCTGAATGGTAAAGTGTTTTGTAATACGCCTGAACTACGCCATTTTGAATTTTGATTTATTACTTGTTCTATATCCAATATTTTATATTTTTTATTGTTTTGATTGTAAAATTCATATACGGCAGCAGATATTATAGCAATGATTTTGTTATCTATTGAATTAGTTTTTTTTATGGAATGGCTTATCCTAACGGGTCTAACTTCAGCCTTAGGTAAAGGCTTTTTACGGGTTACATGAATTACTTCACTATATCCCTTAATTACTATGCTGAGAATAAGTAAAACGGCAAATACAACAACTATACCCGTTAATAAAACAATTATTGCAAGGCTCGTAACGTCCATAATGTAAATCTCCTTTTTGTTATTTCTTATTAAGATTATATTAGTTTTAAAAAGACTAAATTATACATTAAAAATAAATTATATAGAAATACGTCATGCAAAACAAGTTGTTTTATTTATTCTTTTGAATCATTAAATTGTGATCATGTAAAATAAACAAATTCAAAAAAGTGCTTGCTTTTTATATGTTACAATTAAATTGTAACATATAATAAAAATATATAACAAATTACAAAAATTAAAGGGAGTGTTTCGGATGGGATCTTGGGGGTTTAGTTGGATTGATGAGAATGATTCTGAAAGTAAAAAAAGATCAAAGGAAGAAAGGGGGGAAATTCATTTGGAGTGGAAAAAAGTCTGGGATAATGGCGATGGTGTGTATAATAGCACTTTTGACACAGCTAAAATGTGGTATGATGCGGGCTGGCGCAACCCTTCTGAAGCTTTGAAATGGTATGAGCTGGAGTGGGACCATATTAATAGTTTCGAGTGGGCGAAATATGCCATTTCGCCTGAGGTCGCAACGAAATGGAAGGCCTGGTACAGTAATCCATTCCTAGTTAGTAATTGGATACACGCCGGCGTGACGGACCCGGAGACTGCGAAGGCCTGGGAGGGTGCCGGCTTGAGGTCGCCGTTAGACATTGCCGGATGGAATGAATTGGGCGTCCGTTCGCCTGAGGCCTTAGCGAAATGGACGAAGGTGAAATGCGAGACTAAGAGAGACGTCGACGAGTGGGTCCGTGCCGGGGTCAATGGACCGGAGGAAATACTGCCATGGATACAAGCTGGAGTGAAAAGTGGTCACGAAGCAGCGGTGTGGTTGAACCGAAATTTCAAAAACCCAAAAGATGTCGCGAAATGGGTTTCGGCGGGGGTGACCTTCGCGGGACATGCCCACAAGTTACTAACAGCTGGGGTGAAAGATCCGCAAGACGTGGAAAAGTGGACAAGCCAGAAGATCTACTTGCCGCATGACATACTAGAGTGGCGGGCCCTGGAGTCGACGTGCCAGGCGGACTGTATGGCTTGGGTGAACGCAGGGTATATCCGTGCCGCTCTGGTGCGGGATTGGGTTTCTGTAGGCGTTCTGTCTCCGGATATCGCCAAACAGTGGATTGATGCTGTCGGAAATAACACCGAGGCCGTCACCAAATGGAAAAGTGCCGGGTGCGATAATCCGGAGGACGTTCTGCGCTGGAAAAAGGCGGGGTTCGATGACCCCCGAGAAATCGGTGAGTGGAAACGTGCCCAGTGCGACAGCCCGGAAACCGTACTGTGCTGGAAACAAATGGGGTTCCGTAATCCCAAAACCGTCGGTGAGTGGAAAAGTGCCGGGTTCAATGACCCGGAGGAAGCAGATCGCTGGTGGAGTGCGGGGGTCTATGCACCCAAAGACATCGATGAATGGGCCAATGCCGGAGTTGATGGACGGGCTGCCATACTACTCTGGAGAGACGCGGGGGTGCGTACTCCCAAACGAGTCAAAGAATGGATAGATGCCGGAGTTGATGACGTGTACGACGTAAGGGACTGGATAAAGAAAGGGGTCGATGACCCCAAACGAGTCGGTGAGTGGATAAAACAAGGGTACGAGACGCCGTCCGAAGTGCCGGAACTTGTGAAGAGCAGGAAAGACACCGGAAAGAAACCGGGACTTAAGGTGTTGTGGTAAAGTAAAGTTGTAACATCTTGTTCGGAAAAGTATAATAACTAAAAACAAGGAGGAACAACACAGTGGGAAAGAAAT
>CADBQS010000128.1 GCA_902796915.1 uncultured Ruminococcus sp. | reverse complement strand
CTAAAATACATCCATATATCTTTACTACCATGCTAGACTATCTCTGTTCGACTTTTTCTGTCCAATCTATTGACGTTAGTCCAGTTTTTCAAGTTTTTTCCCCGTATTAAATGAATTTAATCCTAAATTTTTTTCATCTTCCATGTATTTTCTCCTTTATAAAGCTATACCGTCAATGCAGTTTTCATATACAAAAATTTTTATTTTTTCCATATCGTTTGTTTCATAAAACTTAATTAATAACTCGTAAAATGTTTTTATATGCTCATTAGGGATACTAATTATTCCGCAACCGTTTACAATCATTTCTTTATTGGCTATCATCATTGAAGTGCGTTTGTTTCCGTCAATAAATATTTGTCTGCGCATTCCCCAGAGCATTAAAGTAATAGCTTTTTCTGTTGCTGATTCTATTTTTAATATATCCGCCATTTCGTTTCTCACATCATACTCAAAAGGAATCGGAGGTTGCCAATTAGTGCCGGAAATTCTGACATCATATGCTCTTATTTTCCCTGCTCCGTAAATACTTCCTTCACTACCTATAATCATATTTAATATACATAAATAATCGAAGTCTGTTAATCTATCAAGAGTATCTAACATAAATTGCCAAGCTCTTTTTAAATTATTTATTTTTATAATGTCCTCTACTTTTACTCCTTCTACGCCAGCACCATCAAAAATAGCTTGTGTTTCCGGAAATGTAACGTGTATACCTTCTAAGTTTGCACTTTTGTAAATATAGTCCACTATATTTCTTTTAGCTACAAATATATTTTGTTCTTGTGTCAATGTAAATTTATCTTTCATAGGTTACTCCTTCTATTTGTTTTAACTTCCGCTAATGTATCTTTTCGGAAGTAGAGCTATTTTAGCCCGTATCATTCCGCTGTGGCTTTGTGCTGGTTTTCTGGTCTCTTGTTAGCGTCTACTATGGGAGTGCCATTAGAGATAAAAGCCTGTAGGCTCTCCTCTGATACTCTCCAATACTTCCCCATCTTTACAGCGTAGAGCGTTCCCGCTTTGATATAGTTGTAAAGCGTCCGCTTCGTCACTTTCATAATGTCCGCTACTTCGTCCAGCGTGTATACTCTAATATCTGCCATCGCTTTTACTCCTCTGTAAGTGCTTCCTCTAAAATGCTGTGTATAAGGTCGTTTACACTTGTTCCCTCTTGCCTTGCCTTTTCTTTGAGCTTTGCTTTAAGAGAGGGCTGTACAAGTAGCTGTAGGCGTTCGCTCTTAGTCTCTATATAAAGAGGGTTGAGCTTATAGCCCTCTGGAGCTTTAGCGGTTCTCTTTGCCTTTGCTGTGGTCTCCTCTGTGGTAGTGGTCTCCCCCTCTGCCCTGTCTATGCTCTCTTGAGATATAAAGCTCATAGCGGGGTTAATGCTGTCCTTAAAACTTTTCTTTGCCATCGTGGTTACTCCTCTCCTAAGATTTCATTTACAAGGGCTT
Source organism: uncultured Ruminococcus sp. (assembly GCA_902796915.1). Taxonomy (GTDB): domain Bacteria; phylum Bacillota; class Clostridia; order Oscillospirales; family Acutalibacteraceae; genus RUG14215. The sequence continues at coordinate 2,091 of CADBQS010000128.1, read as the reverse complement.
TATAATCGGCTGTGGCGTTGCTTTTGGGAGAATACTTATAAATGCTCTGCTTTGTGGCTTGTGCTTCCACTAAAGCGGTACATTCCCTTATACGGCTCTTAAAGAGCTTTGTATGGAGCTGTTCGGCTGTTTGCTCCAGCATTTCCGCTACTTCTCTCCTAATAATGGAGCGTCCATTAAAGCGGGTTAGCACTATCCCCATAATGGATAAAGAGGGGTTGCAATACTTCCGTACCGTCTCTATTGTGCTGTTGAGCTGGCTTATTCCCTGTAGGCTGTAAATGTCCGCTTGTGAGGGGATAATAGCCCCTGTGCAAGCTGTGAGGGCGTTTATAGTAATTATCCCCAGAGCGGGCGGGGTATCAATAATACAATAGTCATATTCTCCCGCTATCGTCTCCAGAGCTTCCTTTAGCCTGTACTCTTTCCCTGTCTGGGTTATAAGGGTATCCGCTCCAGCTAAAGCGGGGGAGCTTGCTATAATGTCCCCCTGTTTCGTGTGCTGTATCTCCTCTCTGGCGGTCTCTGGTCTCTGTAGTACCCCCAGAGCGTTATAGCCCTTTGTGGTTGCCCCCAGCGTATAAGTAAGGTTGCCCTGTGCGTCTAAATCAATAAAGAGGGTTCTGTAGCCTTTAAGAATAAGCCCCGCTCCAATGGCTAAGGCTGTTGTACTTTTGCCTACTCCCCCTTTTTGATTGATTACCGCTATTGTGTTCATGGTCTCCCGCTCCTCTCTTATTCTCCCCAGCTTCTATATTCTGCTTCTTCCTCTGGGGTTGCGTCCCGCTCCCACTTCGTGCCGTCTGGGTACTCCCCGCTCTAGCCTAATACCGCTATCTCATAGTTAAAAGCTGTCTGTGTCATTGTGTAAACTCCTCTCTATAGCCTACTGTGTGTATGCTGTTATGTGTATCTTGCTATGATAATGCCGTTAAAAGACAGCCTGTGTTATTGCTTCACTACAGCTATTTTTAGCCTTATCTAAGCTGTGGTTATATATCATGGTAGTAGCAATATTAGCGTGTCTTGCAAATTGCTGTACTTCCGTTATGTCTTTCCCCGCTAAGAGGGAGAGAGTTACCGCTGTGTGTCTAAGGCTGTGAGCTGTAAGGCGTTCCGAATTATAGCCCGCTTCCTTAAGCCTGTTCTTTACCGTCCCGCTTATAGAGCGGGTAGTAAGTCTCTTTCCCTTGCTGTTATTGCTAAGGGAAGTAAAGAGGGGTTCTTCCTCTCCAGCGTCTCCTCTGGCTTTAAGGTAGGCTCTTATTGCCTTTTCTACTGGCGGGGAGATTTTTACATACTCTGTTTTTTCCTGTCTGCCCTTGCCCTGTACATAGAGTACAGTATTCTCTCCAGCGGTTCTAAGGTCTCCTATATCGGCTCTGGATACTTCAATATCTCTAAGCCCGCCTGTTACCATAAGCGTTAATATAGCGTAGTCTCTAAGCCCCTGTAAGCTGTCCCGCTCTATGTTCTCTAATACTTCCTTTACCTGTCTGCTTGTGAGGTAGTCCTTTTTATGCTCCCTGTCCAGCTTTGCCCCTTTTAAGTGGTCTGCTATGTTTGGATAATAGCCCTCTTGCGCTGTCCAGCTAAAAAAGAGCTTAGTAGCGGTTATGTAGTTTTGTATGGTAGTAGGCTTATGCCCGCTGGCTTTAAGTTCCTCTCTAAAGGCTATAATATCCTCTCTCTGGGGCTTCCTAATGCCGTTAAGAGAAAAGTAGCTAAAGAGCTGTCTAAGGGCTTTTGTATAGGTCTCTATGGTCTTAGGCGTGGTATCCAGATATGCAATAAAGCGGTTGAAAAGCTCCGCTCCTATTTCCTGTTGCTCTATGATATTCCCGCTCTGTGCTACTGTTAAGGCTTTCATTGTGTAAGCTCCTCTCTCTATATCCTTATGTGTATACTGTTATGTGTATATCAATTAGAGTATACTTTTACACTTAATATTATAACGTTCTACTTCCGCTATGTCAAGTACCATTTTCATATATCAGTACATTGTAATAAGCATCCCCCAGCCTAGCTGGGGGTATTTCTTTAACGGGCGAAGCCCTGTACTACTAGCCGCCTCTAAAGGAGGCTGATACG
>CADBQS010000127.1 GCA_902796915.1 uncultured Ruminococcus sp. | reverse complement strand
GCCTAAAATACATCCATATATCTTTACTACCATGCTAGACTATCTCTGTTCGACTTTTTCTGTCCAATCTATTGACGTTAGTCCATATTTAAATGGCTGTGTGTGAAATTTTATATTGGCAATTCTAAATTTTACAAATCTTTCAAAATCAATCTGATCTATAATTTCGGCAATATAATATTTTTCAGGTTCGTTAGAGAACGTAACTTTGCCGGAACCTGAAAAGAATTTTGATATTTCATCAATCTTATAATCGCCATAAAGTCCGATTTTAACGCACTTATCATAAGCTGAGTATCCCACATAATCGATTATATCTCCATCCTTGCCTTCGATTTCCGTTACCTGAGTCTTAATTGATGGACGAGTAATAGGAGGTAGCTCTGAGATGATTAACCCGTTTAGACCCCGAGAATCTTGTCCTTTCCAAATGATATAATTGTTCAAGCAAACACCACTCTTTCTACTTTATTAACAACCATTTCACCCATTTTATCGCCGTCTATCTGAAATGCCATACCGGAGAGAGCCTTTTGAAATGCTGATATTATATAGTCTGTTTCATCAATTATTGATATGGCTTTTTGGGGTACAGATAAATCTGAAAACTCACTTTGAACAGTTGGATTTAAGTCAAGGTCAAAATCCGTGGGAATAGCTGATTTCATATCTTTTGCTACGTTTACCATTTGGTCTGAAAACCCTTCTTTTATACCAAGGGCTAGATTTTTACCGATTTGTTCTTTAAATAATTTTGATGGGGAAGATATCCCCAGAGCCTGTTTGAATCCTCTTGTAAAACTATCGCAGAAGCCCCGTATTTTGCTTGATATCCAACCTGTCATGTCTGATATCCCTTTCCATATACCTTCTACGATATTTTTTCCTATCTGATAGACCTTACCGGGTAATTCTTGTAGCGTTTTTACGATATTTTCATACATACGAGTCCCCATTTCTCTCGCTTTTTCAGCCATTCCCGTTACCCAACTTTTAACTTTTTCAATTGTGTCGGACAGCCATTTACCGATTTTTTCAGGAAGTTTGATAAAAAACTCACTTATGTTTTGCATAAATGTACGCCCGGTCTCTTTAGCTTTATTTCCGGTTTCCTTACCCCAATTTTTTATTTTTTCAAATGTATTTTTTAGCCACTCTCCGATTTTTCCCGGTAACTTTGAAAACCAATCTATAATCTGATTTATAATTCTTGGAATATCCACTGTTACAAAATTCCATGCATCTTTAATAAATTTTATAAATGCGTCTTTTGAATCCTTAAAAAATTTAACAATCCAGCCTATCGCCAATCCAAGCCAATAACCGATTTTTTCAGGGAGCTCAGCAATAAACTCTAAAAATGAAGTCCATACGTCAGATGACCACTGTGCTGTCTTTTTACATAAATCAGAAAACCAATTTTTGATGTTGTCCCAAATTTCTCCGAGCCAATTCGCCAGTTTTTCCCATACTCCTGCATCATTAAGAGTTTTTATGAGTGCTAAAGGCCACGATACAACCCATAACAACAAGTCCTGCCAATGCTCACTGAAAAATTTGGTGATATTATTCCAAAGTCCCGTTGCCCATTCTTTAATCTGTGGCCAAAATGTAACTGCAAGAAAAGCTATGATACCTGCAAGTGCCACAGCTATTGTCACAGGCCATGCTGCTATTGCCGCCGCTATCAAAGGACCAATTCCTGAAATTGCCGCAGTTATAACCGGAGCAATCGCTGCTACTGCTCCTGATATTAGAGCCTGCCAACCGATTATTGCCCCAACTATCAATGCTCCCCAGCCCAAAACCTCCGGAAGTATAGGTTCAAATGCAGTTTTCATACCCTCAAAAAGCGCTCCGAGTATTTTGCCTCCGACTTCAATAAATAGTGGCATTTGCTCTCGAATTTTCTCAGCAAGCTCGGTTATAGATTTTTTAAACTCTTCAAATTTCTTGTTTATCGATTCCTGATCTTCACCTTTTGCTATTGCCGTAAATAACCCTCTGAGCTTACCTCCGGCATTTGCGGCAGCATCAGCTATTTCTTTCATCATAGGAGCAAACGCAACCCCAATACTTCTCTTTACTCCGTCCATAACTCCACTGAATTTCTGCATTGAAATATCAAGTCCACGCAAGCTTTCCATGGTTTGATCGTCAAAGGTTGCCATGTTTTTTGTAAGATCATTAAATCCTTCACTGCCACGTTTGATGATAGGATTGAGCTCCATGGCAGATTTTCCAAAAATCTGTAGTGCTATCGAATTTCGCTCAGTTTCATTTTCCATATTTTTAAGTCCATCGATTGTCTCCCAAAACACAGTCTGTGTGGACTAACGTCAATAGATTGGACAGAAAAAGTCGAACAGAGATAGTCTAGCATTGTAGTAAAGATATATGGATGTATTTTAGGCAGAAAGAGCGTCATCTTCAATCTGTTGAGGAGTCCTGAAACCAAGAGCACTATGGAG
>CADBQS010000126.1 GCA_902796915.1 uncultured Ruminococcus sp. | reverse complement strand
GTATCAGCCTCCTTTAGAGGCGGCTAGTAGTACAGGGCTTCGCCCGTTAAAGAAATACCCCCAGCTAGGCTGGGGGATGCTTATTTTGACGTAACTAGCTTTTTATCAATATTTTCATATTTTTCTCTATCTATATAACCTTCGCTGCACGAAACTATAACTGTACATATACAATCTCCCATTACGTTAACAACCGTTCTTATCATATCGAGTATTCTATCGAACCCAATTATAAGTGCTATTCCTTCAACAGGCAAATTAACTGATTCCAATACCATCGCCATCATTATCATTCCTACTCCAGGCACTCCCGCTGCACCTATTGATGCAAATAATGCTGTTATTATTATTGTTAATACAGCTTGGAATGGTAAATTAATTCCATATGCTTGTGATATAAATATAGCAGAAACGCCTTGCATTATTGCCGTACCAGCCATATTCATCGTAGCTCCTACTGGCAATACAAACTGATATATTGATTTTTCTGCCCCTATTTCTTCCATCATTTTCATACTCAATGGTAAAGTTGCATTACTAGATGATGTTGAAAAAGCTACACCGGCAATTTTTGCGTATCTTTTCAAAAATGTTTTAAAAGATAGTTTAGTAATTAATTTGAGTAAACCTCCGTAAACAAGCGTAGATTGTAAAAATAGTGAAACTATTACTACCATTGAAAGCTTTAATACTCCCATTAGAGAATCTAATCCTACAGAATATACTGTATTCGAAATTAACGCAAATACTCCGATAGGTGCTATTGCCATAACCATCGAAACTATATTCATTATGCAATCATTTACTATATTAAAGAAATCTACAATCGGTTCTGCTCTCTTGCTGAGCTTTCCAAGAGATATTCCAAAAAATACAGCAAACACAAGAATTTGTAATAAGTTTCCTTCCGACATAGCCATAACTGGGTTACTCGGTATCATATCAAGAAGTATATCAACTATGCCCTTAGCCTCAGCTAGCATATACTCACTAGAAGCCGATACTACCTGCATGTTAAGTCCTTCTCCAGGCTTTACAAGCTCTGCAAACGTTACAGACATTGCTATTGCAAATACTGTTGTAAGTAAAAAGAATAATATAGTCTTTCCACCAACTATCCCTAATTTTTTCGTATCTCCAAACGATGATATACCACATACCAACGAAACAAAAACTAATGGTATTACTGTCATCTTTATTAATTCTATGAACCCCGTACCGATTAATCTAAATACGCCGTTTACTATTATATCATCAACATAAACTTCTGGTGGTAGCATTTTCATAATTAACCCAAAAATTATCCCTAAGACTAAACTTACCATAAGCATTGCTGTACTATTTTTTAAAAATTTTCGCATAACATATCACTTTCCCCTCTATAATTTTATAAAATTATATATCTATAATAGCTACATATATAATTTATATGTAGCTTTATATTTAAAAACAAAAACCTTACATTAATATCTTTGTCAAAATATAGGTGTAATGAATATTATTATAAAAGGTAAAATATTTTCAGAATTCTCTTAACATATATGGATAATATAAAAAAGCTATTAGCTTTTGCTAATAGCTAAAATGGTGGGAGATGGTGGATTCGAACCACCGAAGTCAGAGACAACAGATTTACAGTCTGCCCCCTTTGGCCACTCGGGAAATCTCCCATAAATTCAATGGAGCTGGTGAACGGACTTGAACCCCTGACCTGTTGATTACAAATCAACTGCTCTACCAACTGAGCTACACCAGCTTATTTTATCTCTCTACCGCTTTTATATAATATCATGACAATTTTTATTTGTCAACACTTTTTTTAAAAAAATTTTTATTTGGAGTGATATTAATGGAATCAAGAGGAATTGATGTTTCCGAATTTCAAGGTAATATAAATTGGCAAGATGTTGCTAATAGTAATATAGACTTTGCTATAATTAGAGCTTCATACGGCCAAAATGGATTAGATAACCAATTTAAAAATAACATGAGTGAAATCTCCAACACCCAAATATATCCAGGTGCATATCATTATACATACGCTCAGAGTACGTCTGACGCTATTAAAGAAGCTAACCATTTTTTGAATACAATAAAACCATATAAATTTTACTATCCTGTTGCACTAGATATTGAAGAAGCTTCAATCGGTGCATTAGGTAAACAAACTGTTGCGGATATTATTAATGCCTTCTGTAATACGCTAAAGGATTCTAAGTATCTTCCTATAGTATACACAAACCTAAATTGGTTACAAACTTACATAGACACATCTCTCATCCCAAACTTAGATATATGGCTTGCTGAATGGGGTCCACAGTTAACATATAAAGATAATGTTACAATATGGCAATACACAAGTCAAGGTTCTGTACCCGGCATAAATGGAAATGTTGACATGAACATATCATTTAAAGATTATCCAACTATCATAAGAAATCAAGGATTAAATAATACCAACGTAGACGATAACTCCGGCGGTTCAGTCCCTAATCCTCCAGCCACTGTAATTGTACGTTACACAGTTAAATCTGGTGACACTCTTTGGTCAATTGCTAAAAGATTCTTAGGTAACGGTAATAGATACAGAGAAATTATGCTACAAAATGGGCTAACAAATGATACTATATACCCCGGCCAAGTACTAAATATATCTGTTTCATCTAACGAGGGGCCTATCAATTATATCGTAAGATCTGGCGATACTCTCTGGGATATAGCTCAAAGATACTTAGGCGATGGTAACAGATATAAAGAAATTATGCAAGCTAATGGATTAACAAGCGATAGAATATATCCAGGACAAATACTAAAAATTCCTACTAATTCTTCAAATATTCAAACTACATACACCGTAAAAAGTGGAGATAATTTATGGACTATAGCTCAAAGGCTTTTAGGTGATGGTAATAGATATAGAGAAATTATGTCACTCAATAATTTATCATCTGAAACTATACAACCTGGCCAAGTTTTATTAATACCATAAAATAAATAATCATCAACGTTGTTGATGATTATTACTTATGTTGTTTAAGTTTTCTATTTATATTTAAAATGGTTAAAACTATACACTTCTAAGTAATGATAACAGACAAATAAATTTTCTTTATTTTTTGTTTAACCATCCTTTAGCATCCCAAGGAGATATCCACTTATTTACTTGTTTATATCTATCATCAGGTAAAATTAACTGGGCTGCCATCAAAAGAACCGCCACATTTGTGAATACACCACAAGTTAAATCACACAAACTAAAAAAGAAGTTAAAAAACTCTTTGCATACTTTCTTCATCTCATAATCCTCCTTTTAAATATATAGTTTTATTTGCATAAGTCGCATATAGCTTCGTATAATTTTTTACCACTTTTCTCAACGGACCCAATACCACCAAATGCTACTTTATAAAATTTCCGAAGACAACCAATTCCTACCATTGTATATATAATAATCATAATAACTCGCTCCCCCTAATTAAATTTAATATTATATTTAGATTATATCATGCTTAAACATTTATTTCAATAGATCTCAAAAACACTGTTTATTCATACTAAAACTCTCAACATTATTTCATTAATTCTTTTATTATTACCACTTAAATAAAGATAACCTAATAACACTTCAAATCCTGTAGCCTTATGATATTCCTCATGACTAGCATTCTTAGGGATTTGTGAAACATGCATATTTCGTCCTCTTTTATATATTACTTTTTCCTCGTCTGTAAGCTCATCAAATATTAAATCAATCATTTTAGCCTGTGCTTGGCAGCATACCTTTTCAATTTTTTTATTATTTAACTTTCCAACAGGTTCATTGAATTTACGAACTAGATTTTCTCTTACTATCAAGTCAAACACAGCATCTCCAACAAAAGCCAGGTACTGTGGACTGGTTTTTTTCACATCCAACTCTATTCCCAATAGATTTATCAGAATAATCCCCCCTAATCTACAAAGTCCAATTCTGTTTCACCTATTCTTACAGTACAGCCTTCTGTTGCTCCGGCTTTTCTTAGCATATCTATTATTCCTGAATCAATAAGAGATTTTTGAAAATATTGCATAGAATCGTAATCATCAAAATTTACAGAATCTAAAAGTCTCTCCGCCCACTTAGATTCTATAACATATATTTCTCCGTCTTTAACAATTTTTATATTATTTACATTATATTGTTCATCAATAGGTTTCACGTAATTAGGTTCAAATACTGATATTGGAGGTAATTTTGATAACTCTTCTGCTATTTTATCCATCAAAGGAGCAACTCCATAATTTATTGCCGCCATTGTCGGATAAAAATCTAATCCTTTAGATTTTATAAAATCAGCAAAGCTATTTATCTGTTCTTCGCTCGCCATATCACATTTATTCCCTACTACTATCATTTTTCTTTTAGATAAATCCTCATTAAATTTTCTTAGTTCATCATTAATTTTGTTAAAATCATCTATTGGATCTCTTCCTTCACTGCCGGAAATATCCACTATATGGACTAATAATCTACATCTTTCAATATGCCTCAAAAATTTATGGCCAAGTCCTATTCCCTGCCATGCACCTTCTATCAGTCCCGGTATATCCGCCATTACAAAAGATGTAGTTTCATCATACTTAACCACGCCCAGAATTGGTTCTAAGGTTGTAAAATGATAATTTGCTACTTGCGGCTTCGCTTCACTTACTACTGATATTAACGTAGATTTCCCTACATTTGGATATCCTATCAAGCCTACATCCGCTAAAAGCTTAAGTTCTAATTGCACTTCCAATTCTTCGCCCTTAGTCCCTGCCTTAGCAAACCTCGGGGATTGCCTTGTGGGATTGGAAAAGTTCATATTTCCTAGTCCACCTTTTCCGCCCTTGGATATGGTTTGTGGATTATCATCAGATAAATCTGCTATTATAGCTCCAGTTTTAGCATCTTTTATAAGCGTTCCTCTAGGTACCTTGATAAGCAAGCTATCTCCTTTTTTACCTGCACATCTTCCTGCTCCGCCATTCTTACCATTCTGAGCTACAAACTTCTTTTTATATCTAAAATCGGATAAAGTAGAAAGATTATCATCAACAACAAAAACTATATCTCCTCCATTTCCTCCATTTCCTCCATCAGGCCCTCCTGAGGCAGTAAATTTATCCCTCAGAAAAGATACAGCTCCATTGCCTCCGTCTCCGGCCTTTATTTTTATATTAGCTACATCTACAAACAATAATAGTCACCTATTTCCAATTTCATTTTATATTACAAATGACAAATATCGCCTAACGTAATACATAATTACCTAAGAAGCGATACCTGCCATTAATAAAAATCCTATAAGCTAACCAATAAAATAATTAATTTTATTCTGCTGCATATACGCTAACACGTTTACGGTTACGTCCCCAACGTTCAAACTTTACTCTACCTGTAATTTTTGCAAATAAAGTATCATCGGAGCCCTTACCTACATTTGTTCCTGGATGTATTTTAGTTCCTCTTTGTCTAACTAATATATTTCCTGCCAATACAACCTGTCCGTCTGCACGCTTAACTCCTAATCTTTTTGACTCTGAATCACGTCCGTTTTTCGTGGAGCCCATACCTTTTTTATGTGCAAATAATTGTATATTCAATTGTAGCATCATTCACACCTCCAAATAATTAACCTTTATATTTTTAGGATATTGTTCTTCCAGTAAAATTATATGAATTTTAAACCCTTGTAAAAGCTCTCTGCACCGCACTAAATCTTTATTATCGATTTTTAACTGCATTCTTCCATTTTGATTTACAACTACATCTACTTTAACATTCATCACATCTGTTAAGGTATTTACTACCATATACGCCGCAGATGATACCGCCGCACATACTATATCCATACCGCTTTCTGCATAACCTGAATGTCCGAATATATCAAATCCTATAATTTCACCACTCGGCAATGTTTCAATATTTACATTAATCATTCTTATCTGTATTTTCAAATATTGAATCTATCTTAACTTTAGTATATGGTTGCCTATGACCCATTTTACGTTTACAGCTTTTCTTCGGCTTATATGTGAATACCGTAATTTTCTTACCTTTTCCGTTCTTTAAAACCTTACCGAAAACTTTAGCATTCTCAACATAAGGTGAACCTAATGTTATTCCATTTTCACCATGAACTGCTACTACTTTGAACTCTACTGTTTCTCCTTCTTCTGTGGCTAACTTTTCTACAAAAATTTCATCGTCTTTTTGTACTTTATACTGTTTACCACCAGTTTCTATAACTGCATACACGACAGTTACACACCTACCTTTTTATCATCTCGCTATAATAGGCGTAGCCTTCGCTATCTTTACTGGCCTAACATAAGCGGCCTATATATTATATTACATGTATTAAATTTTGTCAAGGACATAAATAAAAT
>CADBQS010000125.1 GCA_902796915.1 uncultured Ruminococcus sp. | reverse complement strand
TTCAGTTTAGCACACTAGGCTGTTTTTTCACCGGTTAACCTTTTTAGAACCTCGCGACTATCGCGTGGTTTTCTATATACAAAAAGAAGAACGTATTGCATAAAACAATACATTCTTTGAAAAAGGATAACCGGAAAAAAAACAAGTCCCTAATGGTTATCCAGAGTGGTGCCGGTGGTGGGACTTGAACCCACACGGTATCACTACCAACGGATTTTGAGTCCGCCTCGTCTGCCATTCCAACACACCGGCTAACTAATATTTAGTATACCATCATGTTATACATAAGTCAACTATTTTTTTATATAAATATTAATAAAAAGAATGATTTAAAATTTTATATCTAAATTATATATTTATTACTTGACAAACAAAATAATTAACAATAACATTTGTATATAGATAGCAGTATAATAACTATAGCTACTAAGTTTGCATGTAAAATTTAATAGGAGGATTTTTTTATGGTACTTGAAAAAATAAAAGCAATACTAAGTGAACAGTTTGACGTTGAGGAGGATTCAATATCTCTAGAGACCAATTTAATTGATGATTTGGGGGCAGATTCTTTGGATGTAGCTGATTTATTAGCATCAATCGAAGATGAATTTGAAATAGAAGTTCCTGATGAAGCTATAGAAAATATGCATACAGTTAATGACGTTGTTGAATATATATCGAATAATACCAATGGTACTATCGATTTAAATGCCGATAATACTATTTTAGAATCAAACACATTAGAATAGCTATTTATCACACTGATATGGTTTAAGTATATTTTATTTATTTTTATAATATATATATTGACATATAGTAAATAAAGTGATAAAATATATTCCGTTGAAGTGTTTTAAATAGGGGTATAGCTCAGTTGGTAGAGCAGCGGTCTCCAAAACCGCGTGCCGAGGGTTCAAGTCCTTCTACCCCTGCCAATAATAAGTTGAGTCGATTATTTTGTAATCGGCTTTTTGTTTTGAAGTTATATTAGTTTTTCTCTGTATATATAGAAACAAATTTTTTCTTATCATAATTACAGAGACTGGAATTTAAAGTATATATTAAAAAAGTTAGATGTTTTATTTGCTTTAATATAAACTTAAAATATGAAAGGAAAATGTATTTGACTAACAATCTTTACATTAAAAGTCTAAGAATTAATTATCATCAAATTCCTAAATTTGATTATTTATCTTCTTTATCTATAATAAAAAATGTTAAACAATTAGAATTTCACAGACCTATAACATTTTTTGTTGGCGAAAATGGACTGGGTAAATCTACCCTTATAGAAGCTATAGCTATAAAATGGGGATTTAATCCTGAGGGAGGTTCGAAAAATTTTACCTTTTCAACTAGAAATACAGAATCTGATTTGTATAAGTATATAGATTTAGTGAAAGGAATTCATTATCCTAAAGATGGATATTTTTTAAGAAGCGAATCTTTATACAATGTTGCAACAAATATTGATGATTTGGATTTAATTGAGTGTCCAGCACCGCCTATATCAGGTGGCTATGGTGGAAAATCTTTGCATAGTCAATCTCACGGGGAGAGCTTTTTAAATATATTTTTTAAAAGATTCGGTGGAAATGGAATTTATATTTTAGATGAACCTGAATCGGCTTTATCTCCAGTGTCACAAATGTCATTACTTATAAGGTTAAAGGAGCTTGTTGAGTTAAACTCACAGTTTATAATAGCTACTCACTCTCCAATACTTTTATCTTATCCGGGTGCTCAAATATATGAAATAACGGAGAATTCTATATCTCTTACTCCTTATAATAAAACAGGTCATTATTTAGTTATGAAAGATTTTTTTAATAATACTGAGCGAATTGTTAGTTCTTTGTTAAATTTAGAAAACTGAAGAATATAAAATTTTAGTTTTTTCAGTTACTTTAATGTAGCTCTATTGACGTACTTTTATAGTTAATAATAATTTTGTGATTTTTATAAATTTAATTATCAAAAATAAATTATACATAACAAAAGCTTCCATATTTAAACATGGAAGCTTTCTATTGATAAATAATATTACTCTGTTATTAAATTATTAGGTTAAAGATTTTCAGACGCTTCATTAGCTTGTTCTTGAGGATTTTCAAAAGTATTTTCCTCTATAATAATAGCACTAGTGGGACAACTTTCACATGCCTCTTTAGCTGAATCCTGACATTCTTCAGGAATATCCCCTTCAATAGCTTGAGATTTACTATCCTCATTGTATTGAAAAACTTCAGGACACATATCAATACATAATCCACAGCTTATGCAATCGTCTTGACTTACTTTAGCTTTCATTAGATTACCTCCAATATATTTGAATTAATAAATATTATTATATCCTAGAAAAAGGAAAATATCAATCGAAAAATAATACATGTAATATGATGATAATTTATTTTATTATTTTTATAAAAAATAAAGAATATATAATAATAAATGTGCAAAAACTAGAATTGTGCAGCAAATTAAACCTAATTATTATATATATTCTTTTTTAAGGAGGCAATTTAAAAGTGAAAGCAACAGGAATAGTAAGAAGAATTGACGATTTAGGTCGAATAGTAATACCAAAGGAGATAAGACGTACTCTCAGAATAAGAGAGGGAGATCCTCTTGAAATATATACAGATTCTAATGGAGAGGTAATATTCAAGAAATACTCACCAATAGGAGAGATGACGCCATTTGCAACTCAATACGCAGAGGTGCTTTATAAAGCATCGTCTATGCCTACAGTAATATGCGACAGAGACCATGTTGTGGCTGTAGCAGGAGTTTCAAAAAAAGAATTTTTAGAGCGTAGAATTACACAAGCTTTAGAAGATTTAATGGAAAGTCGAAAAAGTTTTTCTGCAACTGGTAGCGAATCATCAGTTAATCCAATAGAGGGAATAGATAGAAAAGCAAGTGTTATATATCCAATAATATCTTCAGGTGATGTGACTGGAGCAGTAATAATGCTATGTTCTGAGGAATCAAAATCCACTAGCTCAAGCGAAACTGATATAAAATTAGTACAAACGGCAGCATCTTTTCTTGGCAAACAGATGGAAGAATAGTAAACAAAATCGAAAAGGCTTATCGTAAAACCACGATAAGCCTTTTTGTATGTAGAAAACCACGCGATAGTCGCGTGGTTGAGAGATAGCGGAAGCGGTGTAAGAAGGGCATAAAAACTCCTTTTGATG
>CADBQS010000124.1 GCA_902796915.1 uncultured Ruminococcus sp. | reverse complement strand
AGCTGATGCAATGGAAGCTATGGCAGAAGTTACATTGTATGCTCCTGAAAAAGCCGGTGAATTATTAGACAATAAAGTTGTTGATAAATTGACCGAAATCATGGAAAAAGATACTTCAAAGCTTGAAGGTAAAGATAAACAATTAGCAGATAGAAATAAAGAATATGCAATGTTTACTACTGCAACATTACAAAATTTATTTACAAATGAAGTAAAGAAAATGGGTAATGTTGATGTACCAGCAAAAGATTTGATTGGTATGCAAAGTATAGTAAAAAATCTTGCAACAAATCCTAATGAAAGTGTGAGAGAAGCTGCTGTTGCTTCTATTGGGTATGCTGCAAATTCTGCAAATAAAAAAGATATGAAAGGTTTATTAACTGCTGCAGCAAATGATGTTAGCTCTGTTGTTAGGGCTCAAGCAAATAAACAACTTGCAAAAGTTTCAGAATAGTATTATGTAAATATAAAGATAATACGACTTATTTATTAAGTCGTATTATTTTTTTGTCTTTTTTTGTCGAAGGTTGATTGCTTTTTGGGTTAGAAAAAATACTTTTTTTTATATTTTTATCTTTATTTTTGATTATTTCTTGCTTTTGATTATTTTTTAAATCTTCTATTGCGCAAGCTCCACCTGTAATAGAGCATGCTGCAAATGAGGAAGAAGCACTAAAAGCTGTGATTATAGTTAAAATTAATATCTTTTTCATACATTATACAGTATAAATTTGTTTTTATACTAATTCATTATCCGAAAGTAGAGATTTTGCAAATTCAATTGCCGAGTCGGATACCTCTCCTGATGCAAGGCTTGCTATTGCATTGATTTTTTCTTCTTTATTTAGTGATTTTATGTTTATTAATGTTTCTTTTCCTTGTTTTTTGCTTACTAAGAAATGTTTATTGGATTTTGCCGCAATAATGGCTTGGTGTGTGATTAATATGATTTGACGATATTTCGCTAGTTCTGAAATTTCATCTGCAACACTTTGAGCAGCTTTTCCTGAAATACCTGTATCAATTTCATCGAAAATTACTGTATCTATGTCATCTGATTTTGCAAAAATAGTTTTTATTGCAAGCATAATTCTTGAGATCTCTCCTCCTGAAGCAGTTTTTGCAAGAGGAGCTAAGTCTTGTGAAATATTTGTCGATATATAAAATTCTACATCATCTATACCGTTTTGATGTAATTCAGTTTTATTTATTCTGATTTCAAAACGTGATTTTGCAAGTTCCAGTTTTTCAAGTTCATCTACAATCAATCCTGATAGCACTTGTGCATAATTTTTTCTGTGTTCTGATATTTCGTTTGCTAGTTTGTTTAAATCTAATAATATATTGTTTATTTTTGATTCTAATTCTTCTATATGTTTAGACGAAAATTCTATTTCGTTAAATTCGTTTGATAATTTATCATAAGTTTTTAAAATTTCATCAAGTGTTGAACCATATTTTCGTTTCATTTTATCGAATAAATATAAGCGTTCTTGAATTTCATTTAATCTTTCCGTGTTATTATCAATTGATTGAGTATAGTTCCTTAAATTATGAGAAAGTTCTCTTGCAAGTTCAGTTATTTCAATTAAGCTTGATTCAATATTTTCAAGATTGTTATCAATGCTTGCAGCTCTTGATATATCTGATTTTATTTGTAATATTGCTTCTGTAACAGAACCTTCATCACCATTTAAAGTTTGGTATGCGCAATAGGTTAATTCTTTTAATTTTTCGGCATTTTCCAAAACTTTTAATTCTGCTTTTAAGTTGTTTTCTTCATTAACATCTTCTATTTTAGCTTCTTCGATTTCATTTATTTGAAATTTTAAAAAATCTAATTGAGATTCTGTTTTGTTCGCATTATTTTGGGCCTTTTTAAGTTCTTTTGAAAGTTCAAGATATTGTTTGTACAAATTTTGATATTCTTCAAGTTTTGCGCCATAAACATCTTTTGCATAATTATCTAATAATATGATATGAGATTTTGGCTGTAAGAATGAATATGTTTGGTGTTGTGAGTGAATATCCAATAAAATATCTTTTATTTCTTTAATTAAGGATTGATTTACAAGAGTTCCATTAATTCTGCTTCTT
>CADBQS010000123.1 GCA_902796915.1 uncultured Ruminococcus sp. | reverse complement strand
AAAGCATAGTAATATGGTGATTTTTTATTATTTACTTTCTCTACACTATTAAATTCATAATCATATAAAAATGCTGAAAGATATATCTTTTTTGATAATGAATATTTAGAATAATAGAAATCATTATCTATTAAAAATGTATGTATATTACCTGTAAATCTATCGTATACATCTGCATCAATTGCATCTGATGTTGATAGATTTATTCTAAAATTCTTTATATTTTCATAGCCAACTATATTATCAATTTCTAATGTGTAATTATATCGGCCATTGCTTTTATAAGGTAAATCGCATATTACACCTGATACAGTTATATCTTTATCCACAAGTTCTTGTATTGGCATAACATTTAGTTTCATATTTAAGGCATACGCACTCAGAGCTACTACTATTGTTGCTAATGTTATAGGTATTCCCTTATCTTTTCTAATATTTTTCAGTAACATTGATATAATAAATAAAAATATTAGTATTAATAATATTATGAATATAATATTTAAAGGTAAAAACATTGCGGCTGTAAGCGTTATTAAATATGAAAATCCAATTAACGCAAACAACCGCTTCATTTCTTATTCTCCTATACTTCTTTACTTTTTAAATATTGGTAATTTACCCAAATATATTAAATCACTTCTAATTGTAGCATCGCCCTCAACTAATGCACAGGCTCTGCCAACAATATTACCTCCAGATTCCTGGACTAGCATTTCTATGGCTTTTAAAGATTCTCCAGTACTTATGACGTCATCTACTATTAAAACACGTTTATTCTTTACATATTCAATTTCATCTTCTGAAAGATATAAATCTTGTACTTTCTCCGTTGTGATAGATTTTACATTCACATGCAAAGCATTTTTCATATAAAGTTTTACACTTTTCCTTGCAACAACATACCTTTTATTGCTTTGCCTTGCCATTTCATAACAAAGAGGTATTCCCTTTGCTTCAGCAGTAATTAGAACATCATATTCAGGACATAATTTTAATAGTTCCTGTGCTACATTTTTTGTAAGTTCAACATCTCCAAACATTATAAATGCAGCTATACTAAGATTTTCATTTATTTTACATATTGGTAATTTTCTCTCGCACCCAGCTATTTTTATTGAATAATTTTCATTCATAATCGCCGTAGCATCTCCCTTAAATTTTTTCACACTTTTTAACCCGGAGGCCATGACATATCTCTTCCACCTAAAACATGAAAATGCAGATGGTTTACTGTCTGTCCGGCTTTCTTTCCACAATTATTTACTATCCTATAATCTCCTGAAGAATTTAATTCACTAAATATCTTCGGTATAACTTCAAATATATGCGATACCACTCCACTATTTTCCTCTTTTATTTCATTTGCTGATTTAATATGTATCTTTGGTACCACAAGAAAATGTATTGGGGCTTCTGGGTTTATATCTTTAAACGCCAATATTTTATCATCTTCATATAATTTATTCGATGGTATCTTTCCATTAATAATATCGCAAAATATGCAACTCATAATTTAAAATTCCCCTCTTTTAATATGAATAACTTAATTTGCCGATTATCATTTTATACCAACACAATAAATTTGTCAAATTATAAAATACATATTTTATAATTATATATCAGCTATATTAATATAAAATCTATAGCTAAATATAATATTTTAAGGATTGACAAATTGATAATTTTGTGTTATTTTATAAATTATAATTCATATTTTATATAATTAAAATGGAGGGAAGTTAAATTGATTAACGGAAGTACACATGTTGGCATAGGATTTGCAACAGGAAGGAAAAGTTTTAAAAGCGTATTGGAGGCTTATGTATATCATTTAGAGGAATCTCAATTCTTACAAAAAAATAATGTTAAACTCAGTTTATTCGTAGCATACGATTTAGAATATTCATCTACAAAACGTGAAGATTATACTAGTATACCTAAATACATATTAGATAAATTTGAACAAGTTCATTTTATAGGTAAAGAAGATATTGCTAAATCTGCAGAATTACTCGTACAGGATAAAATTATAACCGAAGAACAAAAAGAATTATGCTTTGGTTATGGGTATGCTGCAAATAGAAATATCGTACTTTACAGAGCTTTACAGGAAAATGTTGATTACTTATTATTTATGGATGACGACGAATATCCGATGGCAGTTACAAAAACCGATAATCATGCTCTTTGGAGTGGACAACATGTTATAGAAGACCATATAAAATATTTAAGATTTTCAGATATCACAAATGGTTATCATTGTGGATATATGTGCCCTATTCCATACATGGAATTTGATAATGTTCTAAAAGAGCAAGATTTTAAAATATTTATTGAAGCTTTAAGTAATGAAGTTTTAAATTGGGATGTAATGAAAGAAATGATTCAGTCCGGGGGTATAACATATGCTGATAAAAATGTATTAATTAACAAAAAAGCTTCTCTTGTCCCTGAAATTAACGGTGCTAAATTTATAACTGGCGGTAATTTGGGAATCAATCTTACTAACCCTAAAAAAATACATCCTTTTTATAATCCTAAAGGGGCAAGAGGTGAAGATACCTTTTTAAGTACATGTTTAAAAGATTCAACTGTAAAAAGTATTCCTACATATACATTTCATGACGGATTTTCAATTTATGGTTCAATATTAAAAGGTAGCTTACCTATTAATCTTAAAAAAATAAATTCTGCAGATTCAAAATCTATTATAGACAGATTCTACAGAACTTGTGTTGGTTGGATTAGATATAAACCTTTATACACTTATATTACAAGAAAAGATAAATACAAAGAAATTATGGAACAAGTAAAAATCAATCTTAAAGATTCAGTGTCAAAAGTATGTGCATACTTTAATGATGATAGGTTCAAAGACGTTGAAATCGAATTTCAAAAATTTCACAATAATGTTGAAAAGCACTTTGAAGATTTTCAAATCACAAAAAATATTTGGGAAAATATTAAAAACTCATTATTTTAGATATCGCTAATACAATAAGTAAAGCCCCACTAAGCCAAGATAAATCCATTGGTATTTTCTTGGCTACATGATTTCCTATAAAGCACCCCAATGCAACTGCTAGCATATTAGCTATCAATGAAAATATAATAATTTGTGTATAATTTATATCGCCAAAAGCAGTACCAAAGCCTATTGCAAGTCCGTCTAACGACAAAGCTAACGATAGCGACGCTGCTTCAGTTGGCGATAATGTTTTTGAAGCATCTACATCCGCTTCCTTAGGGTCAGTGTATACATTTAATATAAAGTTAATATGCATTAGTGAAAATGATACTTTTTTCCTCATACTTTTTCCTTTATTTATCATGGCTTTTATTCTATTTTCACAAAGCTTCATTAAGCCCAATATGAATAATATCCCAAAACACATTACCTTCGTAAGATATTGAGGAATAAATGGCCTCAACATTGTTCCAAAGAATAAAGATATTGCCAATGTTAATGTACATATAGCATCTATGACAACAGCAGATAACGCCGGTACTTTAATTTTATTTGTACCGTATGCAAAACTAGCTACAAATGCATCTAATGATAAAGCTATAACTAAAGTTATTGATTCAAATAATAACAACACCTGGTTTTCCATTATTATCACCTTCTTATAATTAATCTTCTTATTCTAATTTATTCATCCAACATATTATTGTTGCAACACTGTGTATCAAGAATCACATAATTTTTATATTTATATTTTATCATATATGCAGTAAAAAGTCAAAAAAATTGTGCAATTTTGATTTGTTTTCTTGAATATAAACCTCTATTACGTAAATAATAATTTAGAAAAAGGAGGTTTTTATTTTGAATGCAAATGAAGAATTTTTAAATTATATACACCAAAATGCAGAAATGGGAATAAGTTCTATAAATCGTTTATTAGAAATCGTAGACGATTCTGAATTTAAAGAAATGCTAAAAAAACAATTTAATCAATATAATGAACTGTATAATAAATCAAAGAACAAATTAAATGCACTCAATAAAGATGCAAAAGGCATAAATAAATTACAGAAAATTGAAACCTATTTAATGATTAACATGAAAACTATTTCTGATAAGTCAGCAAACCATATAGCTGAAATGCTTATTCAAGGCAGTACTATGGGTATAATCCAAATTATAAGACGTTTAAAACAATATAACGGTAATGTTGATGATGATATATACAATCTTGGCAAAACTTTATTAGATATTGAACAATACAATGTTGATGAATGTAAAGAATATTTACGATAATAAATATCCACCCGTAAAACGGGTGGTATTTCATTTTCGGGCAAAGCCCTAATAGTACTGGCAAGCCACAAGTGGCTCTTTTT
>CADBQS010000122.1 GCA_902796915.1 uncultured Ruminococcus sp. | reverse complement strand
TATCAGCCTCCTTTAGAGGCGGCTAGTAGTACAGGGCTTCGCCCGTTAAAGAAATACCCCCAGCTAGGCTGGGGGATGCTTATTAAAATATAAAATTATATATAGCAAAAAATAATTTTAAATATTTTTACATTAAAATTCAATTAAATCACAAAAAATACTTGACGTTTTTTTTTTTTGGTAAAATATACATATAACCAAAAATAAAAAGGAGATGTTAATTATGGCACGTAGAAAACATATTTCTAGTTTAGCCCTAAGTTTTACCAAAGACTATCGTGAAGTAAGCGATATAAAAAGTGCAAGTTTATTTATAAATGAATTTGCTAAAGCACTTGAAGCAGAAAAAGAACAAAAAATTAATATGGATTCTTTTGGAAAACAGAGAGCTAAGGGGAAAGAATCTGAGTGCTGGATTGGGTTGAAAAATCTTAGTGAGGAACCTTGGTACGAATATTTGGGTAATTGTGATGCTGACAACGATTATAGTTCTGAATTAGCTAGTGCTATAAAAAATAATGTGAATAGTTTAATGGAACTTTATAAAAAACCATATGAAGCTGCTAAGGAGTTTAGTCAGAATGACACCAAAGTTATACAATCAAAATTTTTGAAATATTATAATGCATGCGTTGATGCAATAAAAAATTTTAGTAATGCTAAAAATGATGCGGATGAAAAATTATCTGCCTTGAAGAAGATAAGAAATTGCTGTAATGAATATTTAAATAAGACGAAAAAATATACTTCGACTACAGCAACGCTGATTTTTTGGAAATTTAAACTATTTGAACAGACATTTAAAAGTTTTTATGGTAGAGCTGAGTTTATTTCCGTTGTTAGAGATGGAATAAATTATATAATTAAAAATAAGTTATATAAAACAAAAGAATAAAATCTAAGAGTAATTATAAATTAGTGTAAACAATTTATAATTACTCTCTTATATTTAATATTTATAGTAAAAACACGTGGTAAAAAGATTATAAATCCTCACAATTATGCCAGACACTTTGGATATCGTCATCATCGTCAAGGATATCTAAAAGTGTTTGCATTTTATTTTTGGCTTCTTCGTTATCAAGATTAATATACGAATCGGGAACCATTTCTATTTCTGATGAAACAAATTTATATCCTTTACCAGATAATAAATCACTAACATTATTTAAAGAATCCTTTTCAGTAAACACGATAAAGCACTCATCATCAGAACTAAAATCGGATGCACCAGAATCTAAAGCATCTTCCATAACTTTTTCTTCTTCTAATTCATTTTTCTCTATTAAAATGATTCCCTTGGGAGAGAACATGAAAGAAACACATCCAGTGGTTCCTAAATTGCCACCGTATTTATCGAAGTAATGACGAACATTACCGGCAGTTCTATTTCTGTTATCCGTAAGTGCTTCAACTATTACGGCTACACCATTTGGACCGTAACCTTCATATGTAATATTTTCATAATTATTTTCTGAACCCTCGCCAGCTGCTTTTTTAATTATTCTTTCAATATTTTCATTTGGTACATTATTAGCCTTTGCCTTAGCAATGCAATCTTTAAGTTTAGAATTTACGCTAGGATCTGGCCCGCCACCATCTCTTACGGCTACGGCTAATTCTCTACCGATTTTTGTGAAAATTTTAGCCCGTTGTGCATCAGTTTTTTCTTTTTTTCTTTTAATAGTACTCCATTTTGAATGTCCTGACATTATATCACCTCTAAAAAGTAATAATACAATTGTATAATAAAAAATAAGATAAGTCTAATAAATAAAAATAACCGTTAAAAAATTTAGCATAATATAAAACATATGTCAATAGAGAAATACATTCAATAAACTTATTATATAGCAATTCTTAATAACTATATATCAAGTTTTTATTTTAAAAATATAAAAATTTAAACATATATTGAGATAAACCAGGATATAATATTTTAATTCAGCTTCTAACTTTGAAAATTTATGATAAAAAATAAAATTATGTATATTTGAAATTTTATGTAAATTATGATAAAATAAACTATAGTTTACTCACAAATAATGGTATTCAAGACTTTTGGATAAATTAGAACAATTAAGAGAAAGTGCAAAAATTGTGTATATTAAAATGTTAATCGAAAATTACTTGAAAAATTCAAATGTTGCCCAAGTGAAATTTGCAATATAAATTGTTAAACGATTTTAAAATTATAATTTTATTCATTTGTAACGTAACAATTCATAAACGTAGTATAAGTATTATTTATGCAACTGTTAAAATTACATATTTTGTATTCGTATCATATGTAAAGCCAGGCGACAAATTAGATATTACCAATTTTAAATTATTTATAATTCAAGGAGGTTAATCTCAAATGATTAAACAAGGTGTAGTTTATATATTAACGAACCCGTCTTTGGACTAACGTCAATAGATTGGACAGAAAAAGTCGAACAGAGATAGTCTAGCATGGTAGTAAAGATATATGGATGTATTTTAGG
>CADBQS010000121.1 GCA_902796915.1 uncultured Ruminococcus sp. | reverse complement strand
CCTTTAAATCATTCTCTTCTTTTTCAAATCGGTTTGCAATTGTTTCAGGCTGTAAAGCAGATAAAACAACATGTCCGCTATCCATAATCACAACAGATTTTGTCTTTCTTCCATAAGTAGCATCTATAAGGTTTCCTTTTTTCTTGGCTTCCTGAATCACTCTCTTAATTGGAGCCGAATCTGAACCTATTATAGACACTAATTTATTATAAGATATCATATTGCCAAAACCAATATTTAAAAGCTTCAATATTTAAGCACTCCATAATAACATTATTTACTAAAAAAATAGTCTCTTAGACAATAATTCTATTAAATAGAATAGTAATCTAATAAGACAAATATACATTTTATAAAATATGGAGGCGCCACCCAGATTTGAACTGGGGAATAAAGGTTTTGCAGACCTCTGCCTTACCACTTGGCTATGGCGCCATTAGACAAAAATGGAGCGGATGACGGGGCTCGAACCCGCTACCTCCACCTTGGCAAGGTGGCGCTCTACCAGATGAGCTACATCCGCATTAAATGGTGCCTTCGGACGGAATCGAACCATCGACACGAGGATTTTCAGTCCTCTGCTCTACCGACTGAGCTACAAAGGCTTAAAAATGAATATGGCGACCCGGAACGGGCTCGAACCGTCGACCTCTAGCGTGACAGGCTAGCGTTCTAACCAACTGAACTACCGGGCCATATGGTGGGGGCAACAGGACTCGAACCTGTGACCCCTTGCTTGTAAGGCAAGTGCTCTAACCAGCTGAGCTATGCCCCCATTTGATTCCCTATAACATTTATTCTGTTAAGCTCTCAACGATTTATATAATAACATTTAGGAATCAAGTTGTCAACTATTTTTTTCAAATTTTTTTACCATTTATCATATTCATTCTTTTTACCATTTTTTGCGTATATGTTTCAATTATTTAAGTGCATTTTGATTTATTTTTTTGCTCTAATATACTATATGCAGAATGGATTAATTTAATTACACTTTTTTCTTCTCATTTTCTGTTGTCTTATATCAACACCTAAAAATTCCAGCTGTATGTTATTCCCTATTATTCTAGATACCATTCTTTCCGTATAGCTCTTTTCAAGCTCTTTGAGAGATAAATTCGTACTTATAATAGTTGGTTTACCCATCATTATCCTTGAATTTACTATGTTATATATTGCTGAATTCGAAAATGTTGTTGAAAATTCTGTTCCTAAATCATCTATTATTAAAAGATCACATTCTATAAAATACTTTTCGCTGTTATTATTTCCTTCACTAGCCTTAAATCTCTCTCTTTCAAGCTTTGATACTATGTTCTGAGAAGAACCATATATAACCCCATATCCACTATTTATAACCGAGCTCGCTATTGCCAAGGATAAATGTGTTTTCCCTAACCCTGTTGACCCTCTCATAAGAAGACTTGGTGATTCTTTATTAAAGTTATATGCATATTTTCTGCAAAAATTTAATATATCTCCCATTCGTTTCCTTGGCGACGGAGCATTTTCTCTTATTGGTATATCAGAATAATAGTCAAGGTCAAAACTTTCAAACGTACAAAGCTCAAGAGGCGATAATTTGTTTAATTTATTATATGATTCTTTTTTTAATAAATCTTTCATACATTCGCACATTATGCCATCTACATAGCCTTTATCTTGGCATTTAGTACATTTATATTTTACTTCCAGATAATCATCGGGAAGCTCTAATTTATTTAAAAATGATTTTAATTCTTCTTGTAATTTAAAATTATTTTCTTTTAGCTTCTCTAATTGATCTTTTACGTTATTTCCGCCTATTACTATTTTAGCTGTCCTTATCGCCGTCCTTGCCAGAGTTTTCTCTATCTCTAAAGCTCTTGGAAAACGTTTATAAAATATTTGTCGCCTTTTTTCTGCTTTTTCTTCTGCTTCTCTTCTTTGTAAATATAGCTTTTTCTCCACCGCTTCGTATATATCTTTACTATATCCCATTTTTTCACCTACATGTAATTTTTCATGCCTTTGCTTCTAGTACATCATCAAATATACTGTAATTTTCGTATTCATCTATATTGTAAGACGGTGTGCTTTTTTCTGCTCTAATATTCTTATTCTTTTTCATTCCCATTCTTTCCGAAAGTGCTTGCTGTATCGTTGTGATTCCCTGCTTACGCCATCTTTCTATTATGCTGTCTATGTACTTTAGAATATATTTACCATTTGCATTTACGCATCTTTCGTAAGCTTCTTTTATCATATCTTCACTAAATTTCCAACTATACATCCATCTACATACCGCTTCTTCTTCTTTTGATGTTGGTGACCTATGTTGTATACCTATAATTCTTTCAAATTTGCTCCACGCTTCCCAAGATTTACTTAAATTTTTTATCTTCTCTTCTGCCTTTTCAAGAGTATCTATTTCCTGTTCCGCCCAAGATATTCCTACTTTTTCTATGTATTTCATACTCCCTTTACCTATGCTTACTGCGTATTGCATTAACATTATTATTACATCTATAGGTAATCCATCGTTATCGTGAAGCATCAATAAAATTGCACAATCACTATTGGATATCGGTCTGCCTAAAACTATTTGAGCTTCCTGCATTAATGATGATATTTCCTGCGATTCCTTCATTCTACTTGCTATATGTACACTATCCGGCTTTTGATGCCTTGATATCGGTCTTATATTATTCTCTTTATCTGTTACTTTATTTTGCTTTTCTTCCTTTATATTATCTTCCATAGATGTAGTATTAGAAATAACTTCTCTATTTCCAGGATTAATAGAATTTTCGTCTAATCTTATTATGTTAGTTTCTATCCAATATTGTAATGCATCTTTTATATCGGTTTCATGCATCGAAAAACTTTTTGCTATATCGCTCAAAGAAAAATTTTCGCCGGAATGACGTAATATCCAAAGAAGTACTTTTAGCTGTAAAGCCCCTGCGAGCTTTATATGCTTGTCCACTATGCAGGAAGGAACCGCAAATACTGAATTCCAATTCCCTAGATTTATACAGTAACTCACGTTAACATCTCCTAATTATTCCTCCTTAAATTATAACATTTCCCCTGCGTTTATTCAATCTTACCTATCTATATATTTTTTAAATTTACATAGCAAAAATTTATTTTGTAAAATATTTATATTTTTAAAATTAACTATTGACTATATATATATATATATATGCTAAAATAAATTCAGTTCGAACTAAATTTATATAGAAACGAGTGATATTTTATGCCAATATTCAAAAACGTAAATTTAGAAAAATTATTAAGTGATTTAAACAAAAAAATTATAGAAAATTTTAAAGAAAAAAAAGGTAATAAGATTCATCTAAAACCTATACGCGAAGAACTAAAGAAAATATATAATGAAGACGATAGTAAAGATAATGATTATCATATTATTAAATTGGTTAGTAAATATATAAAAATCAACAAGAATGTAAAAGATCAAATTGAAAAAAAGGATTTTAGTAAACGAGAAAAATTTAAAAAAGATGTTATATGCTTAAGCGAAACCGCACATAAAGTTTCAATGTTACTAGAATCAAATAAAATTGCATCATTTGCAGAGAAGATCATTAAATCTTACTCTCCTATATTATTATTTTCAACTGATAAAATTGAAGTAGAAAAATTAAGGTTAACCAAAGAAATTTACGCCGAATTAGATCAATGTAAAACAGAAAGCCAAGAAAAGCAAAAATTTAATGAATTAAAGAGTCAAAACAAATATAAGAATCTTAAATTAACCACGCGAGATAGTTTCAACACAGTATCCTCAATAAATTATCCTTTTATTGAAGAAGTAAGCAATGACGATCTAAATAAGTTCCCAGACAATTTGAACGAATTTTCGTGTTTGTTAGACGAGGTTTCGGAGAAAATGCTAGCAATAAAAACTGGTATTGACTCTAAACTAAACCAACAAAAATCTAGTAATAAAAATTTT
>CADBQS010000120.1 GCA_902796915.1 uncultured Ruminococcus sp. | reverse complement strand
GGTAATTGGGAATACGACATTGTTTATCCTGCGTATAAATGTAATATGACCGATATAATGGCTGCTATCGGATTGGCTCAACTCAAAAGATATCCTAGCTTACTTAAACGCAGGCACGATATTGTTAATATGTATGATGATGGGCTTAAAAATGAAAATGTTAGTATACTTAAACATATAATACCTAATAGTGAATCAAGTAAACATCTTTATATGGTAAGGCTACTTGGTAAAGACGAAAGTTTTAGAAATAAGTTTATAGCAAAAATGGCTGAAAATGGTGTTTCTACTAATGTACATTACAAGCCTTTGCCTATGTTTACGGCTTATAAAAATTTAGGATTCGATATTTCTGATTTCCCTAATGCTTTCAATAATTATCAAAATGAAGTAACGTTACCTTTACATACTCTTTTGAGTGATGATGAGGTTAGATATATTATTGATACGTTTAAAAATTGTCTTAATTTATAAAGTAAAGGTATAATTTACCTTAAGAGTGGGTGTTATAGCTTGCCGGAATGTTTAAAAAAATCTTTGTTTTCACCTTTTTGTAATTCTAGTATTTTTAGAATTGTTTACGTTATCGTTTTATCTTTTGAAATGATTGCTTTTTGTGATACCTTTGCTTTAGCTTGTAGATGCGTAGTTTTGGTCTGGGGAGCTTTCATATTGATACGTAATTTTATTATAAATAGAAATGCATTTAAGGTTAAATATAAGTGGATTTTATGGGCTTTTATATTAATGGGGATATTTACCTCCATTTGGAATTTATCTATTGATTTTCTGCCTAACATGGCTTTTATTTATCATAGTATTATTTGTTTCTTTGTATTTTATGGTATGTATACTGAAAAGGAACATAAGAAAATAGAATTTGAAATGGCGTTTTTACTTAAATATTTTATAGTTTTTTCTACGATTACTTCTTTCATTGGCATACTTGTTGCCTTATTTAAGGCTCAGGTTAGTATTAGCGGATATTATATCGGTATTTTAAGAAGTAGGCTTATTGGGATTCACACTAATTCTAATTTGTTGGCTCTTTCTAATATTATTTCTATTATTTCGTGTGATATTATTAACGATAAATATATTAAAGGAAAATTTAAATCTAAGCTATTTAGCGTTCCTGTTTTAATTATTAGTTGTATTATAAATTTTGTTTCTTTATTTTTATCCGATTCAAATGCTTCGTTTTTATTTATTGTTATTTATTCAATCGTAAGATTCTTTTACGTCTTATTTTCTAATTATAAAGAAACTCGCATTTCTTATATTGCTAAGGGAAGTATATTTTTAGTCGGTTTTTGTATTTTAGTAGTTTTAGGTTCTTTCTCTTTAAGAGATTTCTTTCAGAATGGTATTAGCGTTATTATTAATGATATTCATAAAATCGAAGAACCTATTGTTGATAATGATAATGAGGTAATTATAATAAATCCAAATGAAAGCTCAAATAGAGAAGAAATATCTATCGGGAGGGAAAATTATGACATAAGTAGTGGAAGAATAACTCTTTTAAAGCAAGGAATTAAATTATTTATGGTTAACCCTTGGATTGGGATTGGTAGGGGTAATCTCGTAAGATTCGGAGAAAAATACTTAGAAAACGGTTTGGTTTTTTCTGATTTACATAATGGATATTTAACTATTTTAGTATCTTATGGGCTTTTGGGATTCGGAATTTTTATGGCTTTTTCTTTCCTTACTGCTTTTGATATGTGTAGTTATTTATTTAAGGCTAATTTACGTTGTGATTCCGGAGTTTTTTCTAAGTTGTTTTCCGTTTGCGTAGCTTATTGTGCTTATAGTCTTTTCGAGAAAACCTTACTTTCCGAAATTACTTTTATGGTTGTATTTTTTTGGTTAATTTTGGGTTATACTATTTCTTATATGAATAATGGATATAAATATCTTAAGTGATAATTTCTTTTATTAATTATAAAGCTTTAAATGTATAAGTTGGAGGTTTGTTTATTTTATGAAAGATGGGTTTCTGAGAGTAGCATGTGCAACACCGAACATTAGAGTAGCTGACACTGGATATAATTCAAAAAAAATTATTGATTTAATTAAAAAAGCTGAAAAAGAAAATACCTCTTTAGTCGTATTCCCCGAGCTTTGCGTTACGGGATATACATGCGGTGATTTATTTTTACAGGAAAGATTACTTGAAAGTACTAAAAAGGCTATAAAGGTAATATGCAGCGAAACTAAAAAGCTTGATATTATTGCTGTAATTGGTTTTCCGTTTAGATGGGGTAATTTACTTTATAATTGTGCCGGGGTTATATATAAAGGTAAGGTTCTCGGCGTTGTGCCTAAGGTTAATATTCCTAATTATGCCGAATTCTATGAAAAAAGATATTTTTCTTCCTTTAATGGATTTAATAAAATAAATTTAAATGGTAAGGATGTACCATTTGGTAATAAAATGTTGTTCAATTGCGTTAACATACCTGAATTTAAGTTCGGAGTGGAAATCTGCGAGGATTTATGGGCTGTTGTTCCTCCTTCTTGTCAC
Source organism: uncultured Ruminococcus sp. (assembly GCA_902796915.1). Taxonomy (GTDB): domain Bacteria; phylum Bacillota; class Clostridia; order Oscillospirales; family Acutalibacteraceae; genus RUG14215. Next base: position 3,891 of record CADBQS010000120.1, on the reverse strand, counting down.
CTTGCAAGCTGTGGAGCTAATTTAATCGTTAATTTATCTGCAAGTAATGAATTTATCGGTAAATCTGAGCAGAGAAGAGAACTCGTCAGAATGCAATCTTCTAGGCTCGTATGTGCGTATGCTTATGCTAGTGCAGGTCTCGGGGAATCTACTTCAGATTTAGTATTTTCGGGGCATAATATCATAGCAGAGGGTGGAATTGTTCTTAAGGAATCGCAAAGATTTTCTAATGAAATAATTTATAGTGATATAGATTTAAAGAAGATAAAATTGGAGCGTTGCAGATTAAATGGGTATCCTAATAATAATGATGTTAACAATATATTCTTTGAAATTGATGAAAAAGAGTTAAAGCTTTCAAGAAAAATTAGTAAGATGCCATATATTCCAATTGATGTGAATAATAATTTTAATGAGATATGCGACGAAATTTTAACTCTCCAGGCTAGTGGATTGGCAACAAGGCTTATCCATTTGGATTGTAAAACGGTTGTTATTGGGCTTTCAGGAGGTTTAGATTCTACTCTTGCATTAATCGCTTGTGTTCGTACGTTCGATAATTTGGGATTGGACAAAAAAGGTATTATAGCCGTAACCATGCCGTGTTTTGGGACAAGCGATAGAACCTTAAAAAATGCTAAAAATCTCGCTATGGCTTATAACGTTACGTTTAGAGAAATTGATATAAAAGAGGATGTTGAAAAGCATTTTAAAATGATTAATCATAAAAAAGATTGTTTAGACATAACTTATGAAAATGCTCAGGCAAGAGAAAGAACTCAGATTCTTATGGATATTGCTAATCAAGAAGATGGTATTGTTATTGGTACGGGTAATTTATCTGAATTAGCTTTAGGGTGGCTTACTTATAATGGTGACCACATGTCTATGTACGCCATTAACGCGTCCGTACCTAAAACCTTAGCTAAGCATATCGTGAAATACGAGGCTTTACATCAGACTATTGGTTATAAAAACGTTTTAGACGATATTTTGAAAACTCCTATTAGTCCCGAATTATTACCTAATGTTGAAGGTAAAGGTATGCAATCAACTGAGAAAACTGTCGGACCTTGTATTTTACATGATTTCTTTTTATATTATTTCTTAAACTACGGTTTCTCTCCTAAAAAAATATTTAGATTAGCTGTTTGTGCATTTAATGAGGATTATAAGCCTCAAGAAATAAAAAAATGGCTTGCTGTTTTCATAGAAAGATTCTTTTCTACCCAATTTAAACGTTCCTGCTTACCAGATTCACCTAAAGTTTGTCCCATGTCTTTATCACCTAGAGGAGATTTTCGTATGCCTAGTGACGCTTCGGTTTCTGAATGGATTAATGAAGTTGATAAAATTAAAGTTTAATAAAATTATCCTACCTATATGTTTTAGGTAGGATATATTATTTATAAGCTAAAATCTATAATTAAATTTTTTTGATTAACTATACGCCTCAGGCTTACTTGTTTGAACTTTCATCTTTAGTCGGTAAAGGATTTAAACCTGCATCTTTTGGTTGGATTTCTTCCGGAGCAATTCCGTACTTACATAGTGGCATTTGCTTTAGTTTCTCCGGAGGTACGCCATACATTAGTTTTGCTTTCCCCGCTTCTAACTTACCTTTTATAAATTTTTTTAAACCAGAGCCACCACTTACTTCACCTAATTCATTATCTCCTAATTCGCACTTCTCTAATTTATCATCTTTTTTGTTTCTATTGTCAGCCATCACTTTTCACCTCCTTTCATTTTAATTATTTAACTCAATAATTCTCTCCATAAGTAATTGAGCCTCTTGGTAACTACCTAATTCAATACAGTTATATGCTTTATTAACTAGTGTATCTTTGTCATTAAACTGTTTTAGTTTATTTCTAAATTCTTTCATTAAATTATTAAACGAACAATATAAGTTTTCGGAATATATACTTCCTTTAGTTGTAATTCGGCTATTAAAACATCCTCCTAGGCATTCATCACCATATCTACATTTTGCACAATCCCCAGATAAATCACTTTTTTTAAAATTTCTTCTCCAGGAAAATGAATTTGGGTCTTCCCATATACTTCGTAAGCTTCTCTCTTTTATATTACCTTCAATGAAACTTTTATCCCTTATTGAAGTACATCCAACAACATCTCCATTGTGAAGAACACCAAAGCTACGGACCCCAGCATTACACCCATCCCAGCCTCCAAATTTCATATTATTTATGAACGATAGTTTATCGTTAAAATAGCCAATACAATCGGCTGGGCACATTTCAATTTTACCTTCCAGATATGTATCATAGCAAAAATCAATTATATCTTTCATTTGATGAGGTTCTAACATCCAATCTTCGTGCTTCGAAAAATTTCCCATCGGCAATCCAAGCTGTACTTGCCACATGTCAACACCCATTGATATTAATTCATCTTTTATTTTATCTAATAGATTTATATTCTGCTTTGATACTGTAGTTATACTAGCAGTATATATACCTTGATTTTTCAAAATTTCAAATGATTTTTTGGCTCTTTCGAATGCTCCTTCGCGGCGAATTTTATCATGAACATCCCTATCCCCATCTATACTTATCGCTACCGTTGAAACACCGGCTTGTTTTAAATCTTTAGCCAGATTTTCTGTAATATTCCATCCATTAGTTATTATATTAGCTTTAACTCCACCTTTATTAAGTTTATCAATAAGTAAAGGCAAATCTTTTCTAGTTAAAGGTTCTCCGCCAGACAAAGTTACCCAATCAAGTTTCATATCAATAAGCATATCAATAAGATTAAATGCTTCTTGAGTGGTAAGTTCATCAGATAATGAATTTTCGCAAGATGAACCACAATGGCCGCATCTCATATTACATCCCATCGTCACTTCCCACACACACGTCATTGGTTGATATTTCACCAGCAACACTCCCTTTATAGTAAAAATCATATATTGTATTTTATCAAATATATAAAAAAAGTCAACATATAACGTAAGATTTAACAACAATATAAAAAGTCTGCATTTTTGCAGACTAAGTATTATATAAATCTATAACTTTTCTTTAAAATCTTTAAACGACTCATCAAACTCAATCGGTTTTAGAACATTTTGTCTAAACTTAACATCATAAGGAATTGTATATGTTACCTTTTTTACAACCTTATTTCTATTAATACAATCAAATATATAAGTTTCTACTTTTCTCCAACCCAAATTTTTATTTGCGTCACCACCATTACCTTTATTTACATTAGGTATAACTATTTTTACAGGAGTTACTGTTTTACTTTTATTTATATTAGGTTCAACTACTTTTTCAGGTGTAGATACGTTACTTTGCTGAACACAAGCATAAAATATAAAATTTAAATTCTTTATAAAAAACAAGTAATAAAAAAAACATAATATGTATAAAATCTTTTTCATATTTTTCAACATTCTTTCTTAAAATTAATATAACTTTATTTTCCTGTTGAACCGAAGCCATTTTCTCCTCTTTCAGTTACGTCCAAATCCGAAACTTTATTAAATACAAAATTTTCTGTTTTTAATATCACAATTTGTGCTATTCTTTCGTTTGGATTTATTGTATAATTTTCTTTACTTATATTGCATAACCCTACATTAATTTCTCCTCTATAATCGTTATCTATTACGCCTACTCCATTTGACAAACTTATTCCGTGCTTAACTCCTAATCCACTTCTTGCAAATAAAAAGGCAGTATATCCTTCAGGTAAACTTATGGATATTCCACTTGGTATCATTTTTAATTCTCCAGGTTTTATCGTTTCACTTTCTTTTATGCATGCATGAACATCCATTCCCGCTGAACCTTTTGTAGCTCTTTGAGGAATAATTGCTCCTTCTCTTACTTTTAATACTTTTACTTCTTTTATCAT
>CADBQS010000119.1 GCA_902796915.1 uncultured Ruminococcus sp. | reverse complement strand
TATGTACTGTAGATTTACTAACTCCGAATTTTTGGGCAGCTTTTCTTACCGTTGCTTTGTTTTCTATTATATATTCTCCAAGCTCTATTGCTCGTTCTTCAACTATGCCCTTCACATATAATACCTCCCGATTTTTTAGTATCGGTTATTTATATGCTTAAGGTATTTTAGAATATGTTAATTAAGTAATATTATTATAAATTATTTATATAATTATCAAAGCAAAAGAGGCCTTACTATTCAGTAAGAGCTCTTTTAGATGATATATTTATTATTGTTTAATTTTTCGCTAAAGTATTAACCTAATATCTTCCTCAGACACTGTTCTCTTTGACTCATTTTAGCAAGAATTTCGTGTGCAGGTCCGTTTTCCAAACACCCATTTTCATCCCTATATTTACCAATTCTCATAATCTTTGACTTTAAACTTCTTAATAATTTCATTTCTTCTGTCATAATTTCCTTATAGTTACCAAGATAAATCACATCTGTACGTACATTATCAAAATTTTTTAATTCCATAAAATTAAGTATCCGTTCTCCATCAACTTCATTTTCAATCATTTCCTTAAGATGCATCACATCACTATTATCGTATAGTGCAAATCCATCAAAACCGCTACCATCATAATTATTGAAATAATTATCAAAACTATCCTTGTTAGAAAAATAAACTATTTCAACGCAACATATTGAAAATATTACCAAATTTCCAACTACAAATACGGTACCCTTATAAAAAGAATATGTCCCCTTTAGCAAGATCTTACAAACATACTTAAGACCGTTTCCTACATCCATTAATATTTTTTTACTCTTACTGTGCCGTTCTTTGTTAACCGGTTTATTACTTTTAATACTTTCCGCTCTACAAACTGGAATAACATCAATTCCTTTGCACAAAGAAACATTAGCTCCAAAAACACCTACAAACAAAGTTGCAATAAGTAAAAATGCAATTCTAGCAATTTTTCTCATTACATAATCTCCTTTCCATTAATTGCATTTATATTATACCATAAAAGTTAAATTAAGTTAACCATAAATCAATATTTTAGCTTATTGAACAATATATTTCAAAATATTATTTTTTAATTGTAATGATTTAAAATTTAATCTAGTTAAATAAATATTTCTTATTTTTTTCACAATACTATATTTAAATATTATTTTAATAAGGTGATAAATATGGCTAATAGAATAGGTAAGTATACCATTAAAATGAGAAATAAACCATCAATAAAAGGTTTTGCTGCGGTTGCAGGTAAAAAAGAAGCCGAAGGGCCCTTAGGTAGTAAATTCGATATCACTTTTGATGATACCTCTCTTGGAGAAACATCATGGGAAAAAGCGGAAAGCAAACTACAATCTGAAGCCGTCACCAAAGCCCTACGTAAAGCCGAAATAAGTTCCGCTGACGTTGATTATATATTTGCTGGAGATTTATTAAACCAATGTATATCTTCAACGTTTGCTCTAAGAAGTCTCGGTGTACCATTTCTAGGGCAATACGGTGCTTGCTCAACTATGGCTCAAACATTAGCCTTAGCCTCAATTATAGTTGAAGCTGAGATTGCCAGAAATTGTATTGCTGTAACTTCATCACATTTTTGTGCAGCTGAACGTCAATTTAGATTCCCTTTGGAATACGGTGGGCAAAGAACTCCTACTGCTCAATGGACTGTAACAGGCTCTGGATGTGCTATTGTAGGAGAACATAAAGGGGATTTATCAATCGCTCACGTTACAATTGGTAGAATAATAGATTTAGGTATAAAGGATGCAAATAATATGGGAGCAGCTATGGCTCCAGCCGCGGCCGATACTTTATCTAACTTTTTTAAGGATACATCCTCATCTCCTAGCGATTATGATTTAATTATTACAGGTGATTTAGGACAAGTCGGCGGAGATTTATTAAAACAACTCCTTAAAAAGGATGGTATTATTCTGGATAAAAATTATAATGATTGCGGTATGATGATTTATAATAGTAAAGAACAAGATACTCATGCCGGTGGCTCCGGATGTGGATGCTCTGCCTCTGTTCTTTGCTCGGATATATTAACAAGAATGAAAAAGCATGAATTAAATAATATTATATTTATGGCTACGGGTGCACTTATGTCGCCTACTTCTTCTCAACAAGGTGAAAGTATTCCTGGTATTGCTCACCTTATAAATATAAAAAACATGTAGATTCCATAAATTGTTTATTATATTTTTGTATCATTTGCTCAGACTATATAATAGAGATATTGAAGAACATACAAGTTAATAAATGATTTTCAATATCTCTAAAGCTTAAAAGATTATTTATTTTTTCATTAAAAAAAGGAGTGTAAAAACATGTCAAACAATAACAACAAAGCAATGGTTCCGGAGGCCAGAGAAGCTCTTAACAAATTTAAGATGGAAGCTGCTAATGAAGTTGGCGTAAACTTAAAGGAAGGCTATAACGGTCACTTAACAGCTAGAGAAGCCGGTTCTGTTGGTGGACAGATGGTAAATAACATTTTACCCACACGGAGTTTGACATACATAAGAAATAATCGCACACTTCCCGGACACAAGCAAACTTGTACTTATAATTTTTCAATAATATCATAAAACCAAAAGCACTGATATATCAGTGCTTTTTTGATATTCAAAAACAAAATTAAAGGAGAAATAAAAATGATAATAACAAAAGCGACATTGCTGTT
>CADBQS010000118.1 GCA_902796915.1 uncultured Ruminococcus sp. | reverse complement strand
GTGATTATTATTTTAGTAATAACTTGTCTTTAATTAAAATAAATATTAGAATGAGATGGTATAGAGTTAAGATGTTTTTATCTTGGCTCTTGTTTTTAGTATTGATGATTATTTAGGTGTTAAAAGTTAGGGAATGGGGGATAACTTTGGCAAAAGGGACAACAATCAGGATGAAAAGAAGGTCTATGGTTGTACTTTTTATATTAGTAATATGCGGATTTGCAATGCTTATTTTTCGTCTTGCGAAATTACAGCTTTTCGATGGCGAAAAATTACAGACGATGGCTCTTGAGCAACAGCTTAACGATACAAAAATTAATGCCCAAAGGGGCACGATATATGATTGTAATATGAAGCCTTTGGCACAGAGTGCTACGGTTTGGACTGTCGTTTTGGAGCCGGCTTACTTAAAAACAGACGATAAAAGAGAAATAGTTTGTCAGGGCCTTAGCCAAATTCTGGATATGGATAAGGATAAATTAATGGAACTTGCGAAGAAAAAATCGTATTACACAATTATAAAGAAAAAAGTTGAAAGTGACGTAAAAGATAAAATCGTGGAATTTAAGACCGTTAATAAAATTTCCAGCGGTATACGTCTTATAGAAGATTATAAAAGATATTATCCTTACGGTAATTTTGCTTCCGCAGTGTTAGGCTTTACGGGAGCAGATAGCCAAGGACTTGCTGGATTAGAGGCTTATTATGAAAAGGAATTAAAGGGCGAGCAGGGAAGAGTAGTTACAGCGAAAAATGCAATCGGTACAGATATGCCTTTCGATTATGAACAAATGATACCTGCGAAAAACGGTAACAGCCTTAGGTTATGCATAGACGAGGCAATACAGCATTTTGTTGAGAAGAATCTTGAAGAGGGTATTATTAATAATAAAGTAATAAACAGGGCGGCGGCTGTCGTTATGGAGGTTAATACCGGCGAGATTTTAGCCCTTTCCGTAAAAGAAGATTTTGACCCTAATGACCCGTTTAAGATAGTAGATCCCGAAATAGCTAAAAAAGTAGAGGAGCTTTCTGGAGAAGAGAAATCTAAGGCTAGAGCGGATGCTTTAAGTAGACAATGGAGAAATAAGGCCGTGAGCGATACTTATTATCCGGGTTCGGTTTGGAAGATGATAACTTCTTCTATGGGGCTTGAGGAAGGCGTTGTTAATGAAAGTACAACTTTTACGTGTAGTGGTTCATTTAAGCCGTATCCCAATGCTAAACCTATAGGTTGTCATAAGAGATCCGGCCATGGTACGCAAACGTTTGTTGAGGCGGTATGTAATTCGTGTAACCCTGCGTTCATAATGCTCGGTCAGAGAATTGGGGCCCAGAAGTTTTATGAATATTATAAAGCCTTCGGATTTTCTGAAAAGACTGGTATAGATTTACCCGGCGAAGCTAAGGATATATTCTTTAGTGCAGACGGCAGTATGACGCAAATGGACTTAGCGGTTGCGTCGTTCGGACAAAACTTTAGTATAACTCCGATACAAATGATAACAGGAGCATGTACGATAGCAAACGGAGGTAAGCTTGTACAGCCCCACGTTGTAAAAGAAATACTCGATAGTGATGGTAATATCGTAAAATCCATAGAGCCTAAAATAAAACGTACGGTTATATCTCAGGATACGGCCAGAAGAGTAAATGATATACTACTCAAGAATGCTACGACGGGTGCTGCAAAAAATGCTTATGTTGCTGGATACAGAGTAGCAGGTAAAACGGGGACTTCGGAGAAAATCGGTCAGAGCAGAGAAGGGCGTAAGGATTATATATCATCATTTTGCGGATACGCTCCGGCGGATAATCCCAAGATAGCGATGCTGGTTTATTTCGATACTCCTGACGGAGGAGTATATTACGGCAGTCAGGTAGCGGCACCGGTATTTGCTAAGGCTATGCAGGATATTTTACCTTATATGGGTATAGAGAAAAAATATACTGACGAAGAATTAGAGAAACTCGATATAACAGCCCCATCTCTTATTGGTAAAAAAGTATATGAAGCTAGGGATATGGCACAGAGTAATTCTCTGAATCCGATTATTATGGGTCATGGCGATACTGTAATTGCACAGATACCTGAACCTTCAGAACATATACCTAAAGACGGTACGATTGTTTTATATACGGATAAAGAAAGTAGGAATAGTATGGTAAAGGTGCCTAAGCTTACGGGATTATCTATATATAACGCAAATAAGGTTGCGTCGATGGCAAATATTAATTTGAGGATATCGGGAAGTAATCTAAATGGCCAAGATGTTGTGTCAGCCTCGCAGAGTATTGCCGAGGGGACAGAGGTTATGCCGGGAACAGTAGTAGTAGTAAACTTTATACATCGAGATAAAATAACGTAGTGTTAAAATAGTGTGGAATATTATGTATTTTATGTGATACAATTTTATATAAGTATATTTAAAGCTTTAGAGTAAAAGATGAGGTAAAAATATAAAGTTGTAAATAACATAAGGTGTATACATATTATAATATAGCAAAGAAATGTTGTTATTTAAGAAAGGTGGAAAACAATACATGAATGGATTATGGGCAATGGTGTCGGCTATACTTGCCTTTGGGATAACGTTTATTTTAGGTAAATGGATGATACCGTTTTTGCACAGAATAAAATATGGTCAAACAATACTTGAGATAGGGCCTTCCTGGCACAAAAAAAAGCAGGGTACTCCAACGATGGGCGGTATAATGTTTATTATTGGAATAATTGCATCTATTTTGATTTCCGTACCTCTTTATTATGCTTCGTCGTCAATGATGGGATTAAAGGTTATGGAAACGCCAATAACATCTTTGAAAGTATTTGTAGGACTTGGCATGGCGTTCTTTTACGGCTTAGTAGGGTTTATAGACGATTATATCAAGGTAGTAAAGAAGCAGAATCAAGGGCTTAGTGCAAGACAGAAATTAGTAATGCAATTTTTAATCGTAAGTATATATCTATTTATAATTTATGTTTTGGAATCAAGTCATGGTAGCCGTGATATGACAGTAATTAAATTACCTATCTTTGGTAGCGTAGATTTTGGTATCCTTTATTGGCCAATAATGGCGGTTATAATTGTTGGGATAGTAAATGCAGTGAATCTAAATGACGGTATTGATGGTCTTTGTGGAAGCGTAACGTTTTTCGTAGGTATTTTCTTTATGGTAATTGCAAGTATGCTCGGAATGTACGGCTTTAGTATTGAGGCGGCGGCGATGGCCGGAGGTTGTTTAGGATTTCTTATGTGGAATTTTAATCCGGCGAAGGTATTTATGGGAGATACGGGTTCTTTATTCTTGGGTGGACTTATATGTGCATTGGGAACCGGAATGAAGCAATATGTAATTTTGATATTAATGGCGGCAGTGTATATATTGGAAATGTTTTCCGTTATACTACAAGTTGCGTATTTTAAGTTTACAAAAGGTAAAAGATTATTTAAAATGAGTCCTATACATCATCATTTTGAGATGTGTGGTTGGAGCGAAACAAAAATATGCTTTACATTTAGTTTAGTAACGATATTATGCGGAATAATTTCGCTTATAATGGTAGCGTCAAGTAGATAAACATAAAGAGGGAGGAAGTATTTGATGGAAAGTAAGGGTATGCCCAGAAAAAGGCATTTGCCTATTAATGCTACTCCAAGACGTAAGCAAGTGCAGGATTCAAAGGATAACGTAAAAGTTACACCTAAAAAGAAAAGGAAAAGTAAAGATAGTAAATTTAAGCTTTTCTCAATACGTTCTGGTATGGATTTACCGTTTCTTTTTCTCGTACTTCTTTTAGTGGTAATAGGGCTTGTAATGCTTTTCTCGGCGAGTTATCCTAACGCCTATTATCTACATCACGGTGACAGCTTTTATTTTATAAAAAATCAGGTTTTATTTGCGGTAGTTGGAATAGTTGTAATGTTTATGGCGTCGTATTTTGATTATCACAACTTTCATAAGTTGGCGGTGCCGATATTAGGAGTATCATTTTTACTTTTAGTAGTAGTATTAATGATGCCAGCCATAAATGAGGTACATCGTTGGATACAGATAGGTTCTTTTAGCTTTCAGGCATCCGAGGTTACGAAATTTGCAATAGTAGTATCGTTCGCACACTTTATATCAATAAATTTTCATAGAATGGGTACGTTTAAGTATGGTATACTTCCTTATATGTTAATACTTGGCCCTACGGCGTTACTCTTAGCATTAGAACCTCATATTTCATGTACGGTAATAGTAGTTTTATTGGCCGGAGGTATGCTGTTTATCGGCGGAGTAAAATTAAAATGGTTTGGTATGGTGTTAGGTGCGATAGCTTCGGCTCTTGTTTATATCGTTATGTTTACCGATAAACTTACGTATGCGAATAATCGTATTGCCGGATGGCTAGATCCATTTTCGGCTACGGCTACAGTAGATACCTGGCAGACAAAACAGGGATTATATGCCATAGGTTCCGGCGGATTACTTGGGTTAGGACTTGGTAATTCAAGACAGAAGTATTTATATATACCAGAACCGCAAAACGATTTTATATTTGCCGTAGTTTGTGAAGAATTAGGCTTCGTTGGGGCTGTTATAATCTTACTTTTATTTGCAATGCTTATTTGGAGAGGTATAGTAATATCAATGAGAGCAAGAGATAGGTTTGGTTCTTTGCTTGGAATCGGGCTTACGGCACAGGTTGGTTTACAAGTTGTATTAAATATTGCCGTTGTTACGAATACGATACCTAATACGGGTATAAGTTTACCGTTTTTTAGTTATGGTGGTACGTCGTTATTAATGCTTTTAGCTCAGATGGGAGTAGTATTATCAATATCGCGAACGGCGAATTTAGAGAAAAGTTAATAGCAGTAAAAAATCTGTCAGCTAAATTTTTAGTTGACAGAAATGTATTTTTAAATATTATTTATTTGAAGAAGGATTTACGATTGGCTTTATAGGAACAACAGCTGGTTGAGATATTAATTTATCTTCAGGTTTTTTATCAACCTCTCTTAATTTATTTAAGCCGCGCCATCCTAGTTCTTTTACTGATTGTCCTTTTACTTTTGCCATTTCTAAAGCCTCTTCTCTTGTGGAATATCTTCCAACAACGTGTCCGTCAGCGTCGTCGATTACTTCGTATCTAAAACCTTCTAATGCACCTTGTGAAAAAGTATAACCACCGGCTACTTTTTCTTTTTGATTTTCAGTTAATTCTTTTTTTATTTCTTTTGACATATAAATTACCATCTTTCTTTTTAAATATTAATTCGGTACGATATTAACCAAAAATTATCAATTAAGAATTTCGTTGACAGAAATTAAATTATTTATTTAAAAATTCATCTACAATATAAGAATTGCTCACTTCTTTTGTTATTTCTTTGGCCATATCGGCACTATCTATTGCTGAAATTTTACGAATGTTTAGTATTTCTTCAGGTGTCAATTCTTTTGAGCTTTGAAGTTTTTTTTCAGCCATTTTTAAAGCTTCTTCTTTGGTATTGTACCTTCCTACGGCATATCCAGTGTTATCATCAATAACTTGCCAATCAAATCCATATGGTGAAGGATTATGAATAATATAACCACCAGAAACATTATCTAATTGATTTTCGTTTAATTCTTTTTTATTTTCTTTTGACATATAAATTACTTCCTTTCTTTTTTATTACTCTATATAATGTTAATTGGTTTTGCTATTATTTTTTAGACTTGGGTTTCAAATAACTGATAGTAGATTGTAATGCTCTCCATTCCACTTCATCAACTTTTCTTGTTGAATACTTTTTCTTTTTTGCGTAGTCAATAGCTTCTTGCTCTGTTTTGAATATCGCTTTAACTTTTCCATTATCTTTAATTACTACCCAATCGAAACCATCAAATCCTTTTTTATGCATATAAATGCCACCGTTAATATTGATTAATTGATTATCATTTAATTGATTTTTGGTTTCGTTTGACATATTAATCACCCTTTCTTTATAAAAGTTATAATTATTATACAATTAAAACAAAATATTGTCAACATATTAAAAAATAATATAAAAACACAAGGAGGAGTAAATAATGAAAATAATATTTGCAGGTGGCGGTACAGCCGGACATATCAACCCAGCTCTTGCGGTAGCAGATTATGTTAGAAAACATGATAAAAACGTTGAAATACTTTACGTAGGTGCTAAAGGTGGTATGGAAGAAAAATTGGCAACTAATGCCGGTTTTGATTTTAAAGGTATTGAAATATCAGGATTTTCAAGAAAAATGAATTTGGACGGAATAAAAAAGAATGTTAAAACATTAATAAGAATATTTAAGGCAAGTAGCCAATCAAGGAAAATACTAAAGGAATTCAATCCGGATATTTGTATGGGTACAGGTGGATATGTTAGCGGTCCGATTCTTAGGGCGGCTTACAAGAAAAAGATACCGATAATAATACATGAACAAAATGCATTTCCTGGAGTAACAACAAAACTTTTATCTAAAAAAGCAAATAAAGTTATGTTGGCTGTAAAGGAAGCTGAAAAACATCTTGACGATAAATGTAATACTATTGTTACGGGTAATCCAATAAGAAGCGAGATTTTAAACATAGATAAAAATAAGGCGATATCTAAAATGAAGTTTAAAAATGATAAGCCCATAATACTTTCTTTTGGAGGAAGCCTTGGAGCAGGTAAAATTAATGACGCTGTTTTTGAGCTTATAAAGTGGAGTGTTAAGAATAATAAATTTAATCACATACATGCTTATGGTAGATATGGGAAAAATTTATTGGAGAATTTAAAAAATAATAAAATAAATCCAGAAACAAACCAAAGTTTGGATATAAGAGAATATATAAATAATATGCAGGACTGCATGGCGGCTGCGGATTTAGTGATATGCAGAGCTGGGGCAATAACTCTTAGTGAAATACAGGCTATGGGTAAACCCGCAATATTAATACCATCGCCGAATGTGGCAGAAAATCATCAATATCACAACGCTATGGCTCTTGTGAAAAGTAATGCAGCGAGTATTATAGAGGAATCTGAGCTGTCTGGAGAAGTGCTTATAAAAAAAGTAGAAAAGCTGCTAGGAGATGAAAACAAGTTAGAAGAATATAGAAACAACTTAAAAAAGATGGCAGTATTAAATGCAAGC
>CADBQS010000117.1 GCA_902796915.1 uncultured Ruminococcus sp. | reverse complement strand
GTGCCACTTTGATTACCTCCTTATTCTATTGGTTTTATTATGAAATCCTTGAAAATTGGTTGTCAACTTTTTTTATACCACACCAGAAATAACCCCAGCCTAGATGGGGGTATGTTTATTTCGCTAAAGCTTTATAAAAAGGTATTTATCATTTATATGATAAATACCTTTTAAGTAGATCTATAAGCCGAATTCTGTTAAAAGCAATCATCTATCTTGGCTAAATGTTACCATTCTAGCTCAATGCCACCCCCACAGACGCATCTGGCCGATGCATGTTATCCACCACGGTGTTGCTCCGGATAGGGTTTACAGAGCCATACAGTTTCCTGTATGCTGGTGAGCTCTTACCTCGCCTTTCCATCCTTACCCATAATATTTATAGGCGGTATATTTCTGTTGCACTTTCCCTAGGGTCACCCCCGGCGGCTGTTAGCCGTTATCCTGCCATATGGAGCTCGGACTTTCCTCCAGTATAATTTTTCAATTTTATACCAGCGATTGCTCAATCTACTTGTTTCTATTTTAACATACACTTTTCTGGATTGTCAAATATTAAAAAGCTATTGCGAGTATACCTAATATTTTAGCAACTTTTGTAGCTATTTCTATAGCTTTCTTTCTGTCGGCCTCTAGCTTGTCGTTTTTAGCCTTTATATCGGCAGAATAGGCATCAATTTCGTTTTTTAAATTATTTATTAATCCGTTCATGATTTTGGAATGATTTAAGATTTCAATACAGCTCTCATTTAATTGATCTTTATATATTTTTGCCTTACTAGTATCTATATTAAATTTATAATTAGCCAAACTATTATATATTGAATCTAACGTGTTTAACTGTTTATTTGCATTGTGCATTAGATCAAGTCTATAATCATCTGAAATTTTTGAGTCGAACAAAGATTCTACAAAGTTCTTGAATTCCTTTATAGTATTATAGTAATATTTATTAAAAGAAACGAGTAGATTTTTATCATTCTCGGCTAAATTAAATATTGTTTGATGTCTATTTTTTAAAAATTCATTTAAAAGAGTTTTCAAAACAGGCATATTATCTTCTATAAGAGCTGTATTTTCCAAAATTTTTCGAGCTAATGTTTTGGCTGCATCTGGACTCTTCTTTGATTGTAAATCCTCCGCTGTTTTTTTCAAGTTACATAGTTCTTTTTCGAGAGAACTCATAGATTTAAGTTCTATAAATTTCATTATCGCATTTCGGTTTTCTTCATATTTTTTCTCTTCCCTGTCTGTATTGTTGTTTGTTTCAAAGCTTTTTAAACCTCCAAATATATTGTTTACTTTTTTTTCAATATCTTTCATTTTATTTTTAAAATTTTTAATGTTATTTATAAATATATATTCACTACAATATCCATCTTTCCTTTTTGTGTCATTTTGACTATATTTAGGCCAAAGTGATATTTTTTTCAAATTTGACCCCGATTTCTCGAGAGAAATAATATCTTTAGAAATCTTTTCTAAATCTCTTATAGACTTATTGTAAAAAAAAATATAATCAGACATAAGTTGCACAACGCCAGCTAAAGGTTTTTCTATGGATGAAATCAAGGTTTTGTCATATTCTTTTCTTTTTTTATTATAAAGTGAATTACGAATAGAGAGAAACCATTGATCTTTTTTAGGGACTAAATCCAAACGTTTTTTGATAGTATTTTCACATAATTCTAAATTTTGATTTTCGATTTTTATTCTTTCTTCCGGAGGCATCAATTCTTTAGGAACATCAAATATCGTAAAGTATTCTAGTTTTTTAATATAAGTTTTTTGGTTATTAGATTTTGGATTAGCCATTGTTAATCTCTCCTTTTTATTTATATTTTCATAGTCCATTATAGCATATATTACACAAAAAATCAATACTAAAAATAAAATTTATAAATTATAATATATAATGTTTGGGTACAATAATAACTGAGGGCTATAAATTTGACATTTGAAAATTTTTAGATTAATATTTCATTTATAAAAACGTATAAAGGAGAGTTTATTATGGAAAAGTATATTTGTGACGTTTGTGGATGGGAATATAATCCTGAAGTAGGTGATCCGGATGGTGGTATAGCACCTGGAACTGCTTTTGAAGATATACCAAATGATTGGGTATGTCCTGTTTGTGGAGTGGGAAAAGATCAGTTTGCAAAAGTATAAGATTGAATAAAATAAAGTTATGAAAGAAAATAGCTTGAGAATCAAAATTTAGAAAATTAAATTTCTAGATAAAAAATTCAAAGGAATGATATTAATTTGAGTATTACAAAAATAACAGAAAATGTATATTCAGTTGGAGTTATTAATCCATCATTAAGAATATTTGATATTATTATGGAAGCTAAATATGGTACGTCTTATAACGCATATTTGGTAACAGGAGAAAAAAATATTTTAATTGATACTGTGCATCATGATTTTTTTGATGAGTATATATATAATGTTCAATGCTTAATTGATATAGAAAGCATTGATTATCTGATAGTTAATCATACGGAGTTAGACCATTCTGGTAGTATATCTAAGCTGTTGGAAATTAATCCTAAAATAAAGATTGTCTGTACTGTACCGGCAAGTAAATATTTGAAGAATATAATAAATAAAGATTTCGAATTTATAACTGTTAGGGATGGAGATAATTTAAAAGTAGGGCAGAATGAATTGGAATTTATAGTAAAGCCTTTTCTACATTGGCCTGATACAATGATGACGTATGTTAAGTCAGAATCAGTTTTATTCCCATGTGATTTTCTTGGCTGCCATTTTTGTGAGCCTACAGCCTTTGATTATAATATTAAATATAAAAAAGAATATTTGGAACAATTTAAATATTATTATGATGGCATTTTTGGTCCATTTAAGCCTTATGTAATGGATGGTATAAATAAGTTAAAAGACTTAAAGCTTTCTTATGTATGTCCGAGCCATGGCCCTGTTCTTACAGATAGTATAAATGATAGAATAGATGACTATGAAAAATGGAGTCAGCCTGAATTAGATAATAAGAAGAATTTATTAATTATATATGCATCTGCTTATGGGTGTACTAAAAAATTAGCAGAAGCTGCTGCGGAAAAAGTACGTGAAGATGGAAAAGTAGATGTTGAGATTATAGATGTTGTAACTAATCCTATAGATGATGTAGCAAATAAGATAGCAAAGGCTTCAGCGTTACTTGTTGGTTCATGTACGATTAATAGAGATGCTCCAAAGGTTATTTGGGATGTATTATCTAGGATAGATGCTATAAATACTAGAAAAAAGGTTGCAGGTTGTTTTGGTTCTTATGGTTGGAGTGGTGAAGCGGTTAAACTTATTAAGGAGAGGCTGTCTGGTATTGGATATAAGGTTATTGATGGGGAAGTAAAAGCCAATTTTATGCCTAATAATGATGATTTAAATTATATAAAAGAATATGCTTTAAAGTTAATCAGTGAAATTAAATAAATTATAACGACTCACTATAAAAAGTTATATATAGTAAGTCGTTATGTTTTAAATTTAAAAATAATTGTTATTTAGAGAAAACTTTTTTTGCAAGATCCACACCTAATTTAGCACCGATTGTAGTACCAAGTCCGAGTAAAGCACATGCGCTGAGGTCCTTAATATCAATGCCCTTAAATGCGTCTACAACTTTCTTAGCAGCATCTTGTCCAAGTTTGGTACCTGTTGCAAAAAGCTGTACGGTACCAGTGCTATTGTCGCCGTTATTTTCAGAAAATTTTACCGTGAGATTTGTGACCTTAGCTATAGTTTCTGCTAAAGCTTTGCCAACTTTAACCCCCATAGTTGCCCCTACTGCAGCTGTTCCTGCTAAAGCTTTGCCAACTTTGGCCCCAGTAGTTGTTCCAAATGTAATAAACGTTCCCATTGTTTTCACCTCCCTTACATTAATCTTATCAAAAAAAACACAACTAAAAATACATAAAAATCACATTAATTTTTTGTTTTACCAACAAATTAAAAATTAACACTTGAAAAATATTGTTTATATTGTTTAAATGATTTTAAATTATTGTAAACTTGGTAAAATTGATATAATTATAACGAAGTAGATATCGAGATTTGCAAGAAATACAGTGGACACACTAATAACAGTACAAAATTTAAAGGAAAAAGAAAATGATGTTTACCTTGAGAAAAATTATATATAATATAACATAAATTCTTGATTTTACTGGGGTTATACTTTTGTAGCTTAAATATATAAAGTTTATATTATTGGCTGTAAAGGACGTTATTATGATTAGGAAACAAGCTAATTTTTGTGTATTTTATTTTTTAGAAAGTTTTGCATAAATGGAAATATCGTTTTTTTATCCCTTAAATGTATAAACGCGGGTAATATCATATAGTTTATCTTTATACTTTATTTTCATATCTGTGGTAATATCATTACGGTAATTTATAATAAACAGACATTCTTTATTATGCTGTACTGCCGCGGCAGCATAAAACTCTTTTCCTGAAAGCTAGCGAAAATATGCCCATAACGGAGAGACTATTGGTTCAAGTATTTCGATTGCGAAGCTGTCTGTGTCTTTAGTAACCATCACCGAAAATATCTGAATTTTTTTATCTTTAAATTTCATATTAAATTGTCCCCGTATATTTGTTGTAGTGTTATAGTTCATGCAATACTGCAATAGATAATTATTCGAAGGATAAAAATTGGGATTCTTTTGCAAAGTCAATAATAGATAGTGGTAATGATTATTTAATACATAGTAGCAAAGTTAAAAAGAGATTATTTAATAAAGACCCCATTTATAATGGGAGATTGGCTTTCATTGCAGTTGCAAAATTACAATCTGGATTAATCGATAAAAGTAAATAATAATGAAATATGCTTTATATAAATTTTTAGAATAATTTAAATTGTTCTAAAATGTAAAACTAATTATATTAAATTAAAGTTTTATCATTGCATGTTATGTGATTACTTTATATAATTAAATTGAATAATTTTGTCTAATAGAAAGGCAGGGAAGAGTCAGCTCGTAATTCTGATACAAGTTATGAGCTGCTTTACTTATGGATAAATGTCGTTGCAGTGTAAAAATAGAAAATTTAGGAGTAAAAAGAGGAAACCAGATAATATTAAAAAATGTAACCTTGACAGCAAATCATGCTGAGATAATGGCTTTAATAGGAAGAAACGGAGCAGGTAAAACAACGCTTCTGAAGTCAATAATTGGAAGTATGGAGCATACAGGTAATGTAAAATTTTTTAACTCTAGAGGTGAAAAAATAGATAACCCTAAGATAGGGTACGTACCTCAAAGATTAAGTTTTGACAGAAACACTCCAATTACAGTTTTGGATATGTTCTGCACAAATTCAGCAAGACTGCCTATTTGGTTAGGTCACGGTAAATCAAGAACCCAGAAAGCGAAAGAATCTTTAAAGAAAGTAGGAGCTGAGCAATTAATAAATAAACCAATAGGAAAGCTTTCAGGAGGAGAACTGCAAAGAGTATTACTTTCATTTGCACTAACTCCGATGCCTGATATACTTTTATTAGATGAGCCTGTTTCTGCTGTTGACAGAAAGGGCATAAGTGCATTTTACAATTTAGTGATGTCCTTAAGAAGTGAATATCATATGCCGATAATATTGGTTTCTCATGATTTGGGACATGTTAGAAAGTATGCTACAGCTTATGCTTTGATAGATCATACGATTATAGAAACTAATAAAGTTATAAATATGTTAAATAGTAAAAATGTACAAAGAACCTTTGGGATAAATATATCGGACGGTGAAATATAATGGACTTAATATATTCTTTGATGGAAACTTTATTACCATTTTCGTGGGTACAATTTTCATTTATGAAAAATGCTTTATTGGCAATAATTATGATAGCTCCGCTTTTTGGATTGGTGGGAACTATGATAGTAAATAATAATATGTCATTTTTTTCAGACGCATTAGGGCATTCGGCACTTACAGGAATAGCAATAGGAGTAATGCTTGGAATAGATAATTATATAATATCTATGATGGCATTTGCAGCTATATTTGCATTGGGAATATCTATGATAACTCAATCTGGAATATCATCGTCAGACACGATAATAGGAGTATTTTCATCCTCGGGAGTAGCACTTGGGATAGTAATATTATCTATGAATGGGGGCTTTGCAAGATACTCTAATTATCTTGTTGGAGACATATTATCTATAACTAGAAATGAGATAAAAGTTTTAGCAATAGTGTTATTGATAGTAATTGTAATATGGATATTATCGTTTAATAAATTAATGCTTTCTAGTCTAAACACAGATTTAGCTTTAAGTAAGGGAATAAATGTAAGGTACTACAAAAATATCTTTGTTTTATTAATTGCTCTTATAGTAACAGTATCTATAAAGTGGGTTGGAATGCTGATAATAAATTCTCTCTTGGTATTACCGGCAGCATCGGCAAGAAATATTGCAAATAACATGAGAGCCTACCATATTTATTCTGTATTGATATCACTCTTTTCGGGTGTATCTGGATTGATACTTTCATATTACATTGGTACTGCAGCAGGTGCAACTATTGTACTCATATCGTCTGTTATATTTTTTATTACATTATTTATAAATTTAATTCACAAATAGAGTTTAATATTTATATAAAACTAAAATATTAAATTTTAATTTAAATATATTGACATAAATATAAAATTACAATAAAACATAAACATAGCTAAGGTTAAATGATTATTAGAATCACAAGAAAAGGAAATAAAAATGAATTTATTAAAAAAAGTAATTACAAGTGCATTCGCGGTGTTAGCAGTTTGTGGATTAAGCTATTCAACTAAAGCTATGGAAAAAACAACTGAAATTAAACCGACAAAAGTTGTTATGTTGGGAGATCCTGAAGCAAACAAAACAAAAATAATTACACGAATTAAACAGAATTTAGGTTATGATACAAGATTTAGATTAGGATCGGACTTACATAATATAAATATTAATGGGATTGATTTGGAGATTTGGAACACAGCTGGCCAAGAATCATTCAGGTTACTAGTTCCAATGTATGTAAGAAATGCTAAAATTGCAGTTATAGTTGGTAGTTTAAAATGCGGAATGAATGAACTGATTAATTCTATAAATGTTTGGTCTGAATTTGTAGATGAAAATGCTCGTGAAGATGTAATTAAAATTTTTGTTTTAAATGAATGTGAAAGTGATAGTCCAGAAATTGAAGAAGCAATGGATATGCTGAGAGATAGATATAAGGGATTTTTTTTAATGAATGTAAATGTTAAAAATGGGAATAATATGGGAGCATTATCTAACGAGTTAGCAGAAATAGCTAAAAGTCAACAAGAACAAGTTCATACAAATATAAATTCGGTTTCCTTAGAAGGAAATAAAAGAGCCTCTAAACCTAAATGTTGTTAATTATAAATAGTAAGTTAACAGAAAGAATAAGCATCCCCCAGCTAGGCTGGGGGTATTTCTTTAACGGGCGAAGCCCTGTACTACTAGCCGCCTCTAAAGGAGGCTGATACGG
>CADBQS010000116.1 GCA_902796915.1 uncultured Ruminococcus sp. | reverse complement strand
TTTTTGTTTTCTTCCCATTATTTTTACTCCTTTTTCTTTCTTTTGTTCGACTTTTCGTGTCCATATTTATATCTTAACACCAATATTCGAATACATTTACCTGAAACAACAAATATGGCTGTTTATGATGCCATTTTCCAAAGTTTAAAAAAACATTTAATGTGGTGATGATTAGATGAATGAAGATAAATTGTATTCCTTCATTATGTGAGGAGAATTAACCAAAGTGTCACTTGAGGATTCGAGCATAGTAAGCAAATATTCATCATCTGCAGCATTAACACAAAAATACATAGATTCGTTATCTCTTGATTTATTAGATGATGAATGTGTTGAATCTGCAAAAGTAACGGCTACCATATATACAGCAATTGCGGCCTTTGAAAATATGGTTCGACAATTCGTAGTAAAAATATTGATGGAGAACAAGGGTGAAAATTGGTGTACCGAGTGTGTCTCTGATAAAATCAGAAAATCTGCTGATAGTCGAAAAGTGGAAGAAAATAAAATCAAGTGGTATACACATCGTGGAACTTTCATGATAAACTATGTTGACTTCGGTGATTTATCAAATATCATATGTCAAAATTATGATTTTCTTGAGGTTCATATAGTATCATTAGAGTGGACTAAGCAAATTTTTACCACCCTTAAAAAATCAAGAAATGTTATTATGCATAGTGGTGAACTTGGAGAATCTGATATTGAAAGAATAGTATAAATATCCGTGGCTGGATCAGCCAAGTAGTCTCTTAATACACAAAAAGCCCACTACCGAATTTCTAGGGTAGTGGGCTAAATGCTTGATATTACTAGCTAAATCCACACTTTAACGGTTATATCATCGAAGGAGTGGAGTCGCTGGTTTGGGCGAAATGCTTTGATGAAATCTTCGGCATTTTCCCGATTCAGTTGGAATTGAAATGCTCGGATTTTTCTGATTAATTCATTTCCTTTATAGCAGCCTGAGTTGCAGCGAGACGTGCAATTGGTACGCGATAAGGAGAACAAGATACGTAATCTAATCCTATTTTATTAAAAAATTCTATTGATATAGGATTTCCTCCATGTTCTCCGCAAACACCTACTTTTAATTTAGGATTAGCTTTTTTGCCTAATTCGTATGCCATGTGGATTAATTTACCGACACCAGTTTCATCAACTCTTTCAAATGGGTCAAATTCATATATTTTATTGTCATAATAGTATTTTAAAAACTTTCCTGCGTCATCTCTGCTAAATCCAAATGTCATTTGTGTTAAGTCATTAGTCCCAAAGCTAAAGAAATCTGCCTGCTTAGCTATTTCATCGGCAATTAGAGCTGCTCTGGGGATTTCTATCATTGTGCCTACTTTATATTTAACATCCAGTTGAGATTCTTTTATTAAATAGTCGGCTGTATTAGATATTATATTTTTAACAAATATTAATTCCTTTATATCCCCTATGAGAGGAATCATTATTTCAGGTTCTATATTATAGTTTGGGTGTTTTCTCATTACACTTATTGCAGCATTTATTATTGCTTTAGTCTGCATTACGGCGATTTCAGGATATGACACATCTAATCTACAACCACGATGTCCCATCATAGGATTAAATTCATGTAAATCAGATATAATAGATTTTAGCTCACTAACACTCATACTTAATTCTTCTGAAAGCTCTTTGATGTCGTTTTCATTTTGAGGTAAGAATTCATGTAGGGGAGGATCTAACAAACGTATAGTCATAGGAAGCCCTTTTAACGCTTCATAAATTTTTTCGAAATCTTTTTGCTGATAAGGTAAAATTTCATTTAATGCTGTTTCTCTTTCTTCTTTAGTTTTAGAAACTATCATTTTTCTTATTGCCTTTATTCTTTTACCATCAAAAAACATATGTTCTGTTCTACATAATCCAATACCAGAAGCTCCAAATGATATTGCTTGTTCTACGTCTTTTGGAGTATCGGCATTAGCTCTTACGTCAAGTTTTCTAAACTTATCTGCCCAATCCATAAATTTTTTAAAATTTCCTGATATTTCAGCAGAACTAGTTTCTATTTTTTGTCCATATATATCTCCTGTGGAACCATTTAAGGATATATAATCTCCTTTGCATATCTTTTGATTACCTAGTTCAAAAAATCCTTCTTTTTCATTTATACGTATATCATTACATCCTGAAACGCAACATGTGCCCATACCTCTTGCAACAACTGCTGCGTGAGAGGTCATTCCCCCGCGTACGGTTAAAATTCCTTCAGATACAGCCATACCCTCTATATCTTCAGGAGAAGTTTCGAGTCTTACTAATATAACTTTTTCTCCATGAGAATTAAGTTTCTTAGCATCATCAGCAGAGAAAACAACTTTACCGCATGCTGCTCCCGGAGATGCGGCGAGTCCTTTACCGATTGGAGTAGCTTTTTCTAGGGCCTTTTTACAAAATTGTGGATGCAATAATGAATCTAATTGTTTTGGGTCTACCCTTAATAAAGCATCTTTTTCTGATATTTTACCCTCATCAACTAAATCTACAGCTATTTTTAATGCAGCTTCTGCTGTGCGTTTACCGTTTCTTGTTTGAAGCATGTATAATTTACCGTTTTCTATTGTAAATTCCATATCTTGCATATCTAAATAGTGGTTCTCAAGCTTCTGGGCTATATCTGAAAATTCCTTGTATATATTTGGCATGATATCTTTAAGGCTGTCTATATGAGATGGAGTTCTTATACCGGCAACAACATCTTCACCCTGAGCGTTTATTAGATATTCTCCAAATAATTTATTTTCCCCCGTAGCTGGATTTCTCGTGAATGCAACTCCAGTTCCAGAATTTTCACCTGAATTACCAAAAACCATCATCTGTACATTTACGGCAGTTCCCCAGCTATATGGTATGTCGTTCATTCTACGATACGTATTTGCCCTAGGATTATCCCAGGACCTAAATACAGCCTTAATAGATTCCATGAGTTGTTTTTGTGGATTTGATGGGAATGCTTCTTTAATATTTTCGTGATATACGTTTTTAAATAATTTTACAATATTTTTTAAATCTTCTGTTGTAAGTTCTGTATCTAATTTGGCTCCTTTTTGTTTTTTTACATTATCAATGATATCTTCAAAATAATTTTTCGGAATTTCCATAACAACGTCAGAAAACATCTGAATAAAACGGCGATATGAATCGTATGCAAATCTTGGATTACCTGTTACTTTGGCTAATCCTTCAACAACTTCGTCATTTAATCCTAAATTTAAAATTGTGTCCATCATACCAGGCATGGAAACCCTAGCTCCTGAACGAACAGATAACAATAGAGGATTTTCTTTATTTCCGAATTTTTTACCTGATAGTTTTTCTAGTTCATTGAGCCTTTCTATTACTTGATTTTTTATTTCTTCTGATATATTTTTTCCATCGTTATAATAAGCCGTACAAGCTTCAGTTGAAACTGTGAAACCATATGGTACAGGTAATCCAAGAGATGTCATCTCAGCAAGATTTGCACCCTTACCTCCTAATAATTTACGCATTTTACCGTTACCTTCTGAAAATAGATAAACATATTTTTGACTCATGTTAAGAACACTACCTTTCAGAATATTATATTTGAAATAAGATTACCTAAATAATTTTAGGAATATGAAAAAGTATATCAAAACATTTTATGTATTTCCATATTATAAATTGATAATATAATCATACAATTTAATCTTTTTAATATAGAGATTCATAAAATGAGAAAGAAATAAATTCTTTGCCTTGAAAAATTTCTCATCATAAGATAATATTGTTATAGTGTATGAATTTATTCTTTAATATTTTAATTTTGTTATTAAGGAGATGAAAATTTGGAAAATACATGTAGCATAATTTTAGCAGCTGGTGAAGGAAAAAGAATGAAATCAAATAAACCAAAAGTTTTATCCGAGGTATTATTTAAACCAATGCTTGGCTGGATTATAGATTCATTAAACGAATTAGGAATTAATGACACATGCGTAATTACAGGTTTTAAAAGTGAAATGGTAGAAAATTATTTAAAATCTTTAAATGCTGACTTTGAAACCATATTACAAAAAGAAAGAAAAGGAACTGCACATGCTGTAATGCAGGCAGGAGAATTTTTGAATAATAGAAAAGGTAGATCTGTACTTATACTTGGTGGAGATTCTCCTTTTATAGATTCTGAAACTATAAAAAATGCTTATGAACTTCATATTGCTAATGGTAATTCTGCAACAATAATTTCGTCAGTAATAGATAATTCTTTTGGGTATGGAAGAATTGTAAGGGATAGTAATGAAGGTAATGTGCAAGAAATAGTCGAAGAAAAGGATGCAAATGGTAATATTAAGAAGATTAAAGAGGTAAATTCTGGAGCTTACTGGTTTAGAATTGACGAATTATTAAAAGTTTTGTATAATATTTCTAACGATACAGCTCAAGCAGAATATTACTTAACTGATGCTATTCGTTTGTTAATAAATAATGGTTTGAAAGTAGGAGCATATCAAGCAAAATCTCAGGATGTAGTTTTAGGTGCGAACGATTGTGTTCAATTACAAAATTTAAATAATATAGCAAGAAAAAAAATAATTGAAAAAGTTATTTCTGAAGGAGTTAATATTCCGATTGCAGATGGAATTATTATTGGTAAGGATGTGAAAATAGGTAAAGGTACGAAATTATTACCGGGTACGATTATTCATGGAGATACAGAAATTGGAGAGGATTGTATAATTGGACCGAATTCTCAAATTTATAGTTGTAATATTGAGAATAAAGCTGTAATTAATTCTAGTTATTGTGAGGGAGTGACTATAAAATCTAGTCAAAAAGTAGGACCGTTTGAAATTAGGAATTTGTATAATTGGAGTTGACTTTCAAGATTATATTTGTAATATTAAAAACTTTGAGGTTTTAGTTAAAAAATATTTGAATGAGTTATTAATAAGGAAAATCGTATTGTAAAATATGGGGGAAGTAAAATTATGGAATTTAAAATAAAGAATCTAAAGCTTTTTACTGGGAATTCTAATCCGGATTTGGCACAAAAAATAGCAGATTGTCTGAATTTAAAGTTAGGAGAATCGGAGGTTTCAACATTTAGTGATGGGGAAACTGCAATTTCATTAGGAGAAACAGTTAGAGGTTCTGATTGCTTCATAATTCAATCTACGTGTAATCCTGTAAACGACAATTTAATGGAATTATTAATAATGATAGATGCTATGAAAAGAGCTTCAGCTGCACAAATTACAGCAGTAATTCCTTATTTTGGATATGCAAGGCAAGATAGAAAAACAAAATCGAGAGACCCAATTTCAGCAAAGCTTGTTGCAGATTTAATAACAACAGCAGGTGCAGATAGAGTATTAACAATGGATTTACATGCGTCACAAATACAAGGATTTTTCAATATTCCTGTAGATAACTTAATAGGTGCTCCTTATCTTGCAAAGTTTATAAAAGAAGTAGATGGCTTTGACCCTGAGGAATTTACTGTATTGGCTCCGGATTTAGGTTCAATAGCTAGGGCAAGACAATTTGCAACTAGGTTAGGATGTCCTTTAGCTATGATAGATAAGAGACGTGAAAAAGCAAATGTTTGCGAGGTTATGAATATTATAGGCGATGTTAAAGACAAGAAAATAATATTAGTTGATGATATGATAGATACAGCCGGAACAATCTGCAAGGCAGCAGAGGCTATAATAGAAAAAGGTGGAGCAAAAGAGGTATATGCTTATGCAACGCATGCAGTTTTATCTGGTGATGCATTAAATAGATTGGAAAACAGTCCGATTAAAAAAGTTATTTTACTTGATACTGTACCTGTTCCAAAAGAAAAGATGCTGGATAAATTCCAAGTTCTTTCAGTTGCACAATTATTTGCTGAAGCAATAGATAGAATATATCATGAACAAGCAGTTTCATCTTTATTTAATTAATTGTACATAATTTTTACTTTTATATATAAACGTGGCGAGGTAGAGTTAATCTGTCTCGCCGAAGATTCTGTGGAGGAATAAAAAATGAATTCTCAATTATCTTTAGGTTCTTATAATTCTGATAATAAAATAAAGTATATAATAGCAGGGCTAGGAAATCCTGGAGAAAAATATAAAAATACTAGACATAACGTAGGGTTTATGGCACTAGACAGAATAGCTAAGGAGTATAACATAGATATTAATTTATCTAAATTTCAAAGTAAATGTGGAATTGGTTTTATAGGACAAACAAAAGTTTTATTATTAAAACCGCAAACATTTATGAATGAAAGCGGTAGGGCTGTTTTGGAGGCTATGAATTTTTATAAAATTCCTCTTGAAAATGTTATAGTTTTATTTGACGATATTTCTTTTGAACCGGGAAAAATGAGAATAAAAAATAAGGGTACGCATGGTGGACACAATGGTATTAGAAGTGTAATCAATTTATGTGGCGA
Organism: uncultured Ruminococcus sp.; assembly: GCA_902796915.1. Classification (GTDB taxonomy): domain Bacteria; phylum Bacillota; class Clostridia; order Oscillospirales; family Acutalibacteraceae; genus RUG14215. The sequence goes on along the minus strand of CADBQS010000116.1, from coordinate 19,170 downwards.
AGAGAATTTTATAAGAATAAAAATAGGCGTAGGAGAAAGACCCAGCCGAGATTGGGATTTAGCAGATTGGGTTTTGTCATCATTTAAAGAAGAAGATTTGAGTAAAATAAATGATTCAATAAACAACTCAGTTAATGCAATTAAGTTAATTACGGAAAATAATATTCAGAAAGCTATGAATTTATATAATTAAATTTTATGTTCCACATATTTGAAAGGTGAGAATTATTTTAGTATGAAGATTTTTGAGAATATAATTAATGATATTCCAGAATATAGAAAATTATCTTTATGTGTTGATAAGAGCATAATGCCAATTTGTGTTGCAGGTGTATCTTCTATCCATAAAGCACATATTATTCATTCTATTTGTAAAAACAAAAATAAAAAATCAGTTTTTATAGCTTCAAATGAATTAGAAGCAAATAACATTTTTAGTGATTTAATTTCTATGGGAAGTAAGCCGGTTATGTTTCCTTTTAGAGATATGTGTTTCAGAGATGTTGAGAGCAAATCAAAAGAATATGAATATACAAGAATTAATGCTTTAATAAAAATATTAGAAGATGATTTTAATGTTGTAGTATGTTGTATCGATGCATTATTACAATATACAATTCCACCATCAATATTAGAAAATCATATTTTTAAATTAAAAAAATGCCAGGAAATATCTATAAATGAACTTATTGATAGGTTTATATCTTGTGGATATGAAAGATATGAACAGGTTGAAGGTATAGGACAGTTTTCATTAAGGGGAGGGATACTGGACTTTTACCCTCCTAACTCTACTAAGCCTATAAGGATAGAGTTTTTTGGTGACGAAATAGATACAATATCTTACTTTGAGGCTGACACTCAAAGACGAATAGAAGATATTGAAGAAATTTCTGTATGTCCTGCGTCTGAAGTATTTATAGAAGATAGAGATATATTAATAAATAAGTTAAATAATTTTTTGAACGAAAGTAAATGTAATAATAAATTTTGTCAAAAATTAGAGATGGAAATAAACAATATAAAAAATAGGTTATCCTATTGTAGTTTAGATAAATTTATAAGCCTAATTTATGATAATGCTTGTACTTTACTTGATTATATGTCTAAAGATTCTGTTTTATTTATATCAGAGTATAACAAAGTAGAGGAAAATGTAAAAATTTTAGAAAAGCAATGGCTTGAAGACTTAGAAATTTATTTAAATGACGGTACGTTATGCAAAGAACTAGATAAATTTTCTAAAGATTTAGTTGATTTAAAAAAGGAAATTGAATTTAGAAATACAATATATATGAATATGTTTTCTAGTAATAGCTTTGATACGGAAGTAAAGGATATAATAAATTTTAAAGCCTATAATATACCTATATGGAAAGGACAAATAGACCAACTTTATGAAGATTTAAACAGTATAAAAAATTCCGATATGGGCTGCTTATTGTTATTAGGAAATCAAAAGTATGCACAGGCTATATGTGCCGATTTAATTGAAAAAGGATTTAATGCAACATTTAAGGCTTTACCTGAAAAAATCAAGAAAAACGAAATTATTGTTTCAGAAGGCGGGCTTTCCTCGGGAATTAGATATGACGGTATGAATACCGTGGTTATAAGTCATGGACAGGTAAGTATTAAGAAAAATAAAAAACGCTCTAAAAAATTAGGAAAATCAATATCAAGCTTATCTGAACTTACAAAGGGTAGTTACGTTGTACATTCTGCCCATGGGATAGGAATATTTGAAGGCGTACATCAAATTAGAATGAACGGTATTACTAAAGATTATATAAAAATATCATACGATAAAAAAGATACACTTTATGTACCAGTTACGCAAATGGATATGGTTTCTAAATATGTTGGAACTAAAGACGACATGAAAATTAAATTAAGTAAGTTAGGAGGAACTGAGTGGCAAAAAACTAAAAAGAGAGTTAAATCAGCTGTAAAAGATATAGCAAAGGATTTAATCAAAATATATTCAGAAAGAATGAAAGCAGAGGGATATGCATTTTCTGAGGATAACGAATGGCAAAGGGATTTTGAATCTAAATTTGAATACGAAGAAACACAAGACCAACTTGAAAGTATAGAAGAAATAAAAAAAGATATGCAGCGTAAAGCACCTATGGACAGGCTTCTTTGCGGTGATGTAGGTTTTGGTAAAACGGAAGTAGCTTTAAGGGCAGCATTTAAATGTATTGCAGATGGAAAACAATGTGCTATGCTTGTACCTACAACTATACTTGCATGGCAACATTTTCAAACGGCTATAAAGAGATTTGATGGATTCCCTATGCGAATAGAAATATTATCAAGATTTAGAAAACCTAAACAGCAGGAAGAAATATTACGTAGGCTTTCACGGGGGGAAATAGATTTTATAATCGGAACCCATAGGTTAGTTCAAAAAGATGTAAGATTTAGAGATTTAGGCCTTGTTATAATAGACGAAGAACAAAGATTCGGAGTGGCACATAAAGAAAAATTTAAAGAAATGGCAAGTAATGTTGACGTATTAACACTTTCTGCTACTCCAATACCAAGAACGCTTAACATGGCTATGTCGGGTATAAGAGATATGTCAACTCTCGAAGAAGCACCACAGGATAGGCATCCTGTACAAACTTATGTGATGGAATATGATAGAGGAGTAATATTTGAAGCGATAAGTAAAGAGATAAGGAGAGGCGGACAAGTATACTACCTTCATAATAAAGTAGAATCTATAGAGCAAACAGCGTCAATTATATCTATGCAAATTAAAGATGCTAATGTTGGTATTGCACATGGAAGAATGACAGAAGCAGAGCTCTCTGAAGTGTGGAGGAAAATGCTGGAACAGGAAATAAACGTATTAGTTTGTACAACAATAATAGAAACAGGTATAGATGTACCGAATGCGAATACTCTTATAATAGAAAATGCCGATTGTATGGGGTTATCTCAATTACATCAACTTAGGGGACGAGTTGGGCGTTCGTCAAGAAGGGCTTATGCTTATTTTACGTTTAGAAGGAATAAACTTTTAAGTGAAATATCGCAAAAAAGATTGAATGCTATAAAAGATTTTACAGAATTTGGCTCTGGCTTTAAAATAGCTATGAGAGATTTAGAATTAAGAGGTGTTGGAAATATAATAGGAGCACAGCAACATGGAAACATGGCTGATGTTGGATATGATATGTATTTAAAACTTCTTAGCGATGCTGTAAAAGAAGAAAACGGAGAAAAGGTATACGACTATGATTCAGAATGCTTAGTTGATATACAGGTAGAAGCAAATATACCAGAAAGTTATATAAAAGGCTTAGGGCAAAGATTAGATGTATATAAAAGAATATCTGATATAAGAAATAATGAAGATGCGTCAGACGTAATAGATGAGTTAATAGATAGATTCGGAGATATACCAAAGTCGGTAAAGGGTTTGATAAATGTAGCACTTATAAGAAATATTTCGTCTTCTTTGGGAATATATGAAATAAAACAAAATGAAGGATATTTACTTCTTTATCAAAAAAAACTAGACTTAAAGAAAATATCGGGTATAATGGAAAGAATGAATGGACTTATAACAGTGAATGCGGGAAGTAAGCCTTATGTATCAATTAGGATAAAATCCAATGAAAAACCTATTGATATTTTATCTAAAGCATTTAATATAAAAGTGATATAATAATATATCATAATTTTGGAGTGGTTAAATGAATCGTATAAAAAAATTGATTTATATATTTTTAATGGTACTATTTTCAATTTCGGTTTGTAATATTAGAGCTGTTAATACAGTAAATAATAATTCTGAAAATTATAATATAATTTCAGTGTCAAATATGTCGAATGATAATCAATCTGAATCTGATAGTAATCAATCTAATGGATTTGATTTTATAAAATCCGATAAAATAAGTAGCAGTATATTTGAACATAATGAAATATTGCTTTACGGTGGAATTTTTCTTATAGCTGTTTCAGTGATAGGGATAGTCTTTACTATTATGCCTAGAGGAAACAAAGATAGAAGGCGTAGTAGAAAAAGAAGTGCAAAACATTAAAAAATTAGATTATAGCAAGGAGAGTATTTGTGGAGAATATATGCGTTTCTATAATTATTCCAATTTTGAATGAAGAAAAATATATATCAAAGTGTATTGAATCAGTTTTGACTCAAGATTATCCGAAAAAAAATCTTGAGCTATTATTGATAGATGGGGAATCTGAGGATAATACTATAAAAATTGTTAATGAATACATAAATAAATATAGTTTTATAAGGCTGTTAAGCAATTCTCGAAAAACTGTACAGTATGCATTGAATATAGGTATATCGAACGCAGTAGGAAAGTATATTGTACGCATGGATGCACATGCGGAATACGCCGATAATTATGTGTCTAAGTGTATAGAGTATTTGGAAAAAACAGATGCCGTAAACGTAGGGGGGCCGATGATAGCTTCGTGGAAAAATAATGCTCAAAGAGTAGTAGCGGCAGCGTATCATTCAGATTTTGCTTTAGGTGGTGGCAAAAATCATAAAGAAGGCTACGAAGGCTATGCGGATACGGTGTTTTTAGGAGCTTTTAAGCGTGATTATATAGTTAGTATGGGAATGTACGATGAAAGACTTCCGAGAAGCGAAGATGACGATTTAAACTTTAGAATTTCTGAAAATGGAGATAAAATTTTTATTACTCCTGAAATAAAAAGTAAATACTATCCTAGAAGTAGTTATAAACAGTTGTTTAAGCAATATTATGAATATGGTTTATGGAAAGTAGCTGTTATAAAGAAACATAAACGTCCGGCAAGAATATCGCATCTAGTACCAATGATGTTTGTAGCATTTCTTTTGTTATCAATGTTTTTACCTAAAATCTTATCGTTGCCAATAATATGTGCTTATATATTACTCGATGCGTATTATTCGTTTAAAAGTCCATACTTGGATAATTTTATTGATAAAATCAAATTAATTTATGTGCATTTTATAATTCATATTTCCTATGGATTAGGATTTTGGCATGGAATATTTAAATTTATTTCTACAAAATGGTAATGGAAGTGAATTTTGATGGGAAATGAAAATAATTTTTTGACAGATGAAAAACTTAGGGCTCTACAATTAAAGGGATTAGAAATATTAAAATATTTTAAAAGCTTTTGTGACGAAAACGGACTGTTATTTTACTTTTGTGGAGGGTGCTGCATAGGAACTTTAAGGCACAAAGGATTTATACCATGGGACGACGATATTGATGTTTTTATGCCAAGAGATGATTATGAAAAATTATATAGAATTTGGAATAAAAAGGCTGATACAAAAAAATATTCATGCTTGAGAGCTAGTAAAGATAAATTTATAAGACAAATATTTATTACTATATGTGATAATGATACAACTATGATAAAACCACCTCTATCTGATTTAGATATTGAACATGGAGTTACGATAGACGTATTTCCTCTTGATGGATGTCCTAGTAATAAGATAGCGAGAAAATTACAAAAATTTTGGGCATTAATATATTCTTTATATGCAGCTCAAATTGTGCCTGAAAATCACGGTAGTATAGTTAAGTTTGTAGGAAAGGCCATGCTTAACTTAGTTCCAAGTAAAAAGATGAGATACAAAATATGGAAGTTTGCAGAAAAAAAGATGAGTATGTATAATATATCACAGTGTGAATATATTACAGAGTTATGTGCTGGCCCTGGATATATGCAAAATGAATATCCTAAAGAAATTTTTGCTTCAGCAGTCTATAAAAATTTTGAAGGATATGAAATGCCGCTTCCTATTGGATACGATGAATACTTAAAAATAGCCTTTGGGGATTATATGAAGCTTCCACCAAAAGAAAAACAGGTTGCACACCATGATATAAAATTTTTAGATTTAAATAATAGTTATAAAAAATACAAAGGAATATATTATTGCTTGGGGGATAAAAAATGATATTTGGAGCAATTTTAGCTGGTGGTATAGGGTCTAGAATGAATATTTCAGATATGCCTAAACAGTTTTTGATGCTTGGAGATAAGCCGATAATAATACACACTATAGAAAAATTTACGATGTGTAAAAGATTGGATTATATTTATATTGGTATCCATAAAGATTGGGTATATTATATGAAAGATTTACTTAATAAATATAATATAGATAATGAAAGAGTAAAAATCACAGAAGGCGGTTCTGATAGGAACATAACATTACAAAATGTTATAAAGAAAATAGAAGAGATACACGGAGAAAGCAACGAACATATAATAGTTACTCATGATGCAGTAAGGCCATTTGTTACTATTCGTATGATAGAAGATAATATAGATGCCGCTATTAAGTATGGTGCGTGTGATACGGCAGTTTCCTCTATTGATACGATTGTAATGTCAGAAGATGGCGATTGTATTAGTAATATACCAAATAGAAAATATATGTATCAAGGACAAACACCACAAAGCTTTAATATGGCAATGATAAAAAATCTATATCAAGACCTTAGCCAAGAAGAAAAAAGTATTTTAACTGATGCTTGTAAAATATGTATAGTTAGAAATACGCCTGTAAAAATAGTAAAGGGGGATATATCTAACATAAAAATTACAACAGTAAGCGATTATAAAATAGCACAGGCTATGCTTGGAGGGATGAAAATTGATTAATTATATTTATCAATTAGTAAGTCCACAGATTTTTTCTGTAAAATATAGCGATGTATCTAATCAAAATGTTATCGTAAGACCTAAATATATGTCTATTTGTCATGCTGACCAAAGATATTATCTTGGAAAAAGAGATTTGAAAATTTTAAGAAAAAAATTGCCTATGGCTTTAATTCACGAATGTTGTGGAGAAGTGTTACATGACCCAAGTGGAACGTATAAAATTGGACAAAAGGTAGTATTAATCCCAAATGTTCCTCCAGAGGTAGCTAAAAAAGATATTTATGAAAATTATGGAAAAGGAAGTAAATTTCTCTCTAGTGGTTATGATGGATTTATGAGAGAGATTGTTGATATTAACGTAGATAGAGTTGTACCATTTGAAAATATAGAGAATAAGATAGCTTGTATATGCGAATTTGTGAGCGTTGGGGTTCATGCTATAAACAGATTAAAGATAAATTCTCATTGCCATAAAGATACCATAGGAATATGGGGTGATGGAAGTTTAGCTTATGTTGTAGCAACAGCACTTAGCTATAAATTTCCAGAATCCAAAATAATTGTAGTAGGCAGAGACGAAAGGAAATTATCTCAGTTTTCTTTCGTATATAGAACTTATTTAAGTGATAATATACCTAAAGATTTAGAAATAGACCATGCGTTTGAATGTGCCGGAGGAGAAGGAAGCTATTATGCAATAGATGATATAATAAAGTATATAAATCCTCAGGGTACGGTTATGTTAATGGGAGTAAGCGAAAATAAAGTTGGTATAAATACACGCGACGTATTGGAAAAAGGCCTTACATTAATTGGTTCAAGTAGGTCTGGTAGACAAGACTTTATAGAAGCTGTAAATATAATGGAAAAATCTGAATTTCAGAATAGACTTAGAACTATAATTTTTGAAGATAGTCCAGTTGAAAATATAAAGGATATACACAGGGTTTTTGCAAATGATTTAAATACACAATTTAAAACAGTTTTTAAATGGAATGTTTAGAGAGGAATATAAAATGCCGGAAATTAGTATAATTGTACCTGTATATAACGTGGAAAAATACTTAAAAAAATGTATAGATTCAATATTAAATCAAACTTTTACTGATTTCGAATTAATATTGGTAGACGATGGTTCAACGGATAATAGTGTAGCTATTTGTGATAAATATGTGAATATGGATAATAGAATAAAAGTTATACACAAAGAAAATTGTGGAGTAAGTGCTGCTAGAAATACAGGTGTGGAAAGTGCAATAGGTAATTATATTGGATTTGTTGATAATGATGATTATATAGATAAAGATATGTATGAATTATTATATAATGATATAATATCTGAAGGTGCAGATATATCTATATGTGGAATGTATGAATGCTTTAAAGATAAAATGACTAAACAAAGTAAAGTTGAAGGCAGATATGTATTTAATAACATAGAAGCTTTAAAAGAAGTTATGGAATCAAAAATTTTTTCAGTAAATCCTGTAAATAAATTATACAAGAAAGATTTATTTAAAGGTTTAAAATACCCTGATGGTAAATTATCTGAAGATGCATTTATAACGCCATTGCTTATTATGAAAGCTAAAAAAGTAGTTTTTAATTCAGAGGCTAAATACTATTATGTTCGCAGAATGGAAAGTATTACAACATCAGGATTTAAACAAATTGATTTTAGTGTTGTAGAGGCTTATAGAGGTCATTTTGAATGGATAAAAGAAAAGCTTCCAGAGCTTAAGCCGCAGGCAGAATTTAGATATTTATGGTCATATTTTTGCGTTTTAGATAAAATGATTTTAAGTAATAAAGTTTTATACAATAAAGAAGACTTTAATAAAATTGTAAAAATAATTAGAAAAAATATTATAAATATATGCTTTAATAAATGTTTTTCATTAAAAAGAAAATTAGCAGCTATAATATTATTTTTTAATAAAAAAATATATAAAAAGCTTACGATAAAAAATCATGAAAAAAATTTTAAATTATTTAGTGTAAATAAGGAGTAGAAATGAAGAATTTATGCTTTATAGATTTTAATATATCGGCTGTCGGCGGTATAGAAAGGGTACTTACATCACTATGTAATGAGTTGTGTAAAGACTATAATGTACATATTGTTTCTATAACTGGAGATTATAAAAAATGTATTTATAATATCAATAAAAATATAAAATGTTTTAATATTGGTTGTAATTCAAACGAGAGAGTTAGAAATATAATATTAAAATCATTTGGATGCTTAAAGGATTATATTTCAAAAAATAACATTGATATAGTTTTTATGATTGGCCATTATGTTCCTCCAATAGCTTTACCTGTAAAACCATTTGTAAAAAGTAAATTTGTGTTTTGTGACCATGGAGCTTTAATTAATCAATTAGATGATAAAAAAGCCATATTATTCAGAAAACTTGGAAGTAAGCTAAGTGATAAAACAATTGTTCTTACGGAAAGGACAATGAATGATTATCAAAATATATTGAATATAAAAAAAGAAAAAATAGATTACATATATAATTGGTTAGACGATGATATTATAAAAAATAGTGTGGATTATAATATAGATTCTAATAAAATTTTATCCTGCGGAAGATTTGGACAAGAAAAAGGATATGATATACTTATAGATGTTGCTAAAATTGTGTTTGAAAGACATCCGTCATGGGAGTGGCATATATATGGAAATGGAGAAAAACTTGAAGACGTAAAAAATATGATATATAATAATAATCTGCAAAATAATGTTATGCTTATGGGTGTGTCCAATAACATGTATGATATTTATAAAGATTATAGTATATTTGCACTTACATCTTATAGAGAAGGTCTACCTTTAGTGTTATTGGAGGCCAAAGCAAATAGATTGCCAATTATAAGCTTTGATTGTGCAACAGGACCTTCGGAGATAATTCAAGATAATTTAGATGGGTATCTCATAGAATGTTACAATAAGGATGAAATGGCAAATAAAATTTGTAATATGATTGAAGATAGAGAATTAAGAAAACGATTTTCTGATAATAGTATTAAAAATTTAGACAAATTTTCTAAAGAAATCATTTGCAAAAAATGGAATAATTTGATAAGGAGTTTATAAGTGAACGATAAATTTATGATAAAAATATGTCGTCTTTTAAGATATAACTTGATGGTTTTTTCTATTATATTATTTATATTAGGAACTATAAATAATTATTTTAATGTTATGCTTATGGGTGTAATACTTGTATTTACAAATAATATTATTTATGGATTAGAAAATAGAAAAAGTAGGATGCTTTTTTTAATATTTAATGTAATGATATTTGTATTTTTGCTTAGTAGGCCATTTATAAGTATGATGAGAGGGGATGCATGGTGGTACTTTAAGAAAAATGACGTTAATTTTGCTATGAATTCATTAATGCTTACGTTATTATCCTTAATATTTGGACAGTACATAGGAGAAAGGTCTATTTGTAAAAAAAATATAAAAATAGATAAATTTACAATTTTTGATAAATATGATTGTAACTATATTAAGGGCCTCAGATTTATATCAATTTGTTTATTTTATATGAGTATGGCTTTCTTTTTACTTACAGAGTTAGAAAAATTAATTTATATGAGAGGCAAAAATTATGAAATGTTATATTCATCGTTTAAAACTCAATTGCCGTACTTTATTATAGCAATAGGAAGTATGCAAAAATATTTTTTATGTGTTTTTCTTTCTACATTTCCTAAAAAAGCAGAGGCCTTTATTCCACTTTCGTTATATGTAATTTCTGCTTTACCATCTTTAATTATTGGACTTAGAAATCCAATAGTGTTAAATGTAATATTCTGTATTATATATTATTTCATTAGGGATATTTATGATAAAAAAGAAAAATGGGTAGGTGCAATGGAAAAGACATTAATGATTATTGCTGCACCCATATGTATACTTCTTCTTGGGGCTTATAATTATATAAGAGCTGGGCAAAAAATTAATGGAAATGGAGCTTTAGATTTATTTGTTGATTTTTTGTATAAGCAAGGAGTATCATTTGACGTTTTGTGTATCGGTCATAATACAATTCCCAAAATTAAATATACGGGATTTGTAAATTATACATTTGGTGGGATAATTGATTATTTTACACATAATAAAATTGCTCAATTAATATTTAATGCTAAGTCATTAGGTTCAGGAAATAACATAAATATGGCACTTTATAGTAATAGTTTTGCACATAGGATGTCTTATGCTGCAAGAGGACAAGAATATTTGGAAGGAAACGGATGGGGTTCTTCATATATATTAGAAACGTATGCTGATTTTGGATATATTGGTATAATAATTTTTAGTATACTTATCGGGATTTTACTATCTTATATGGTATACCTAGTAAACAAAGGAGTTTTTCATTCTACTGTTGTATTTTTAATATTAACTAATATATTCTTTTTGCCAAGGGATGCAGCGTTAAATTGGATTAATTTCATATTTTATATTCAATTTCTTTTACCAATTACAATATGTTTTGTATTTGCTAAGTTGTGTATAAAAAAATACCGTTATAATATTGGAATTATAGAAAGTAAGTATTAATTTTTGGAGGAAGTAAAATGTTTGAACATTTTGGAATCATGGACATATTTTCAACAATAAAAAAATATAAGATAACGTTATCAATTATAACAATATTTCCCATTTTATTTTTTGGTTTTAAGGGACTAAAAGCAATAAAAAATTCTTTTAATAATGAGTATCCTAAGGAATCTTCTAACGTATATTTATATACATCTTCATATCATGTTGAACCTATAGGGGAGGCTGTAAATTATTCTAAGATGGACGCAGGATTTTATAAATCACTTCCTAATGATTATGTTGCAATGATTAATTCAGACCAATGCATGAAATATGTATATGAAAAATTACTTCAATCATATAGTAAAGAATATATTATTCAAAACAGCCTTTTGAAAGAAAATGAAGATATTTCAAATGTTGATGATTTAAATATATCACATATAGCAGAGCTATACGAAGCAAAGCAATATGAAAGTACAATGCTACTTAATATATATTCAGTTACGTATAACGAAGAACTTTCAAAATTAATTGCAGATACGTGTAATAGTTATATATATGAAAATATAAGTAAAATAATTAAGCATTCAAAAATAAATTCCGTTGGTAATACAGAACAATATCTTTCCTTAAAGCAAGCGCAAGAAGAATTGGAACCGTTGGGATATTCATTAATAGAAATTTCTCAACCGTCTACATTAAAATCTATAGTAAAATTATTAATTAAACAAACAATTATACCTATTATTTTAATTATAGCTTTATGTTTATTTATAGTATTTTTAATAGCATTTCTGAATCCTGTGATGAATAGAAAATCTGACTTTAATGAATATAAAATTCCTGTAATAGGAGAAATTAAAAATAATGGAAAAATAAAAGAGGTTTAATAATATGATATTTAAAAATAATTCATATAAATTAGATAGAAATCAAAAATTATTACAATCATATAAATATGTTGCTAATTCGATAATTGAAATAAAAAATACTAATAGCTATAATGTTATAGGAATTAGTAGTAGCTTGAATTATAAGGAAAGTAAATATATTGCTGTAAAAAATGTTTATAATCAATTGATAGATAAAGGTTTAGATGCTTTACTTATCAATGCCGAGTTAGAACCTGAAAGTAATTCTTTAGTTAATAAAAAAGGTAAAATATGGGAATTTAAAAATTTAAATGTAAATGATATGAAAAATATTATATTAGAAGAAAAAGAAAAGAGAGATTTAATATTAATAAATATTCCACCAATATTAATTATGGCAGATGCCTTAGAGTATTCTAAGTTATGTGATAGCATAATTTTACTTGAAAGATATTCATATTCTAAATACAGAGATTACGAAAATACTATAGCTCAATTAAATGATAATAATATTAATATAAGCGGAGTAATAACTTATAGATGATTAGAGGAATAATATGAGAACTAAAAATTCTATAATAAATATTGGTGTTAGCTGTACTTCATACGTATTTATAATGATAGGCTCGTTTATTACGCGAAGCCTATTCTCTTCTATTTTAGGTTTAGAAATAATCGGAATAGAGGGAACTTATCAGAACATAGTATCTGCATTGGCAATAGTAGAATTAGGTTTGGGAGTGGGAATCGTTTATAAGCTTTATAAACCTATTGCCGATGAAAATTGGGACAAGGTTTCCGTTATACTTTGTTTTTTGAAAAAAGCATATTTATTAATAGCTTTAACTGTTTTTTCGTTAGGGCTTATCATATCCTTTTTTGTAGGGGCACCCATAAAAGAAGATTTTTCTAAAACATGGTTATCGTTTATATTTTTACTTTATGTTCTTGATGTTATATCATCTTACTTGTTTTCACATAAAAGAGCAATGTTCATAGCAGACCAGAAAAATTATATTAATAATATAATTCATACAGTTATACAAGTAGCTATGTTCGTGACTCAGATATGTATATTAGTATTTTCTAAATCTTTTGAACTTTATTTAATATGTAAGATAATATTTAGGCTTGCAGAAAACATAATAATTTCATATTACTTTGAGAAAAGATATCCATTCATAAATACAAAGACAAGTGAAAAAATGCCTTCAATTGAAAAGAAAGATTTATTTAATAATATAAAAGCAATGCTTTTGCATAAGATCGCAGGATTTAGTCTTACGTCTACTTCAAGTTTGATAATCATGTATTTTGTAAATTTACGTGAAAGCGGAATGTATTCTAATTATATGTTAATTGTTACGGCTTTAATAAGCGTATCTAATGAATTTTTTAATGGAATCGTAGCGAGCTTTGGCAATCTTCTAAATACGGAAAGTAAAGAAAAGGTCTATTCTAATTTTAATGTTTTATATTTTATAAATTTCTTAATATATTCTTTCTTTACAGTTTCATTTTTCAATATGGTTACTCCTTTTGTATCTATATGGACTGGGGAAAATACAACATTTCCAATATTAATATCAATTTCAATAGCAGGATACTTATATATGTATGGAATAAGACAATCCCTATTAATGGTTAAAGTTGGGGCAGGAATATATAATCCAGATAAATATTTTGCTGTATTAGAAGCAATCGTAACACTTGTATTATCCTTAATTTTAGTAAGGAAAATGGGTGTAGCAGGGGTAATGTTAGGAAATATGATTAGCATGTTTTTAATTCCATTTTGGACTCAACCATATTTAGTTTACAAAATTGTGTTTAATCAAAAGCTTAAAGATTACTATTTTAAGTATTTTATTTATGCTTTATTGACAATCGTTTATACATTTTTAGTATATAGTATATGTTCTATTCATGGTAAAAATGGAATATTAGGATTAATTTTAAATGCTATAGCTTGTCTTTTGGTCCCTAACATATTAAATATCATAATTTTTTATAGAACCGATGAGTTCAAAAGAATATTGGATGCTGCAAAAAATTTTGGTAATAAACTTAAAAATAATTTTAGAAAAGAGGGTATAAATTGAGTTCTATAATAGAATTAATTATTTATTCTATACACATAGTTCTTCCGTTTATGGCCTTCTTAATCGTATATTATAATATTACTTCTATGTGGAAAAATTTTAGAGGTAATGGACCTTTAGTTGTATTAGTAAATAAAATAACAAAGGAAAAAATTGCCGTAAATTATTGGGAAAATTCTATTGGTAGAAGTAAAAGTTGTGATATAGTACTAGATGGACCAACAGTTTCACGTGACCATGCTGTAATGTTTCGGAGAGATAAAGGATGGTTTATTTCTGACACGAACTCTAAAACCGGTGTGTTAGTAAATAATAAGAAGATAAACGGATGTGAACAAATATATATTGATGACATTATAAATATAGGAGGTGTGCCTTTACTATTCAAAAGAGCAGATGTTATAAAAAATGATGATTATGTGCGATTAAACAAAAGAAAAAAAAGTATGCCTACTGTAACGTTGATGATGGCCGTAACAATATTTCAGCTTTTGGCTAGTTTAGAATTATGCTTTGTAGAAGGAGTTTTTAATTATAAACCGCTGATTGTATTTGGACTACTTTCTTTAATATTTTGGAGTTATTTTATTATTTCTAAGTATATTTTTAAAATAGTAAATTTCGAGCTAGAAACGCTTGGAGTATTTTTAAGCGGAATAGGGATTATAACATTATGTGGGGCAGATATTGATAGTACATATAATCAGATTATAGCATTAGCTTTAGGAATGGCTTTATTTAGTTTTATAATATTTTTTATAAAGAATCCAGACAGAGTAGTAAAATTCAGAATATTTATAGCCGTAGGAGCCATTGGAATGCTAGTATTAAACTTAGTATTGGGAACTGTAAAGAATGGTTCTCAAAATTGGATTATGCTAGGTAATATTTCGATACAACCTTCTGAATTTGTGAAAGTAGCATTTATATTAGTAGGAACATCAACCCTAGAAAGATTACAAACAACAAAGAATTTAACGGAATTTATAATATTTTCTGTGTGTTGTATGGGAGCGTTATTCTTAATGGGAGATTTCGGTACAGCATGTATATTTTTTGTTACTTTTATAATCATATCATTCATGAGGTCGGGAAGCATAAGAACAGTGATATTAATATGTTCCGGAGCTTTTATAGGAGGAATGATGATATTAAAATTCAAGCCATACATAATGAATAGATTTTCCGTTTGGAGACATTCCTGGGAACATGTTAATGATATGGGATACCAACAAACAAGAGTTATGACATATTCAGCAAGTGGAGGGCTACTTGGTATAGGACTAGGTAAAGGGAGCCTAAAGCATATTTTCGCATCCACAAGCGATTTAGTATTTGGTATGCTTTGCGAGGAATGGGGCCTTATACTAGCAATAATATCTGTATTATGTATATCGCTAATAGCTTTATATGGAAGACACTCAAGTTTGAAAAGCCGTTCTACATTTTATTCAATAGCTTCGTGTTCGGCTGCAGGAATGTTATTGTTTCAGATGTCATTGAATGTATTCGGTTGTACGGATATTTTACCACTCACGGGTGTAACGTTGCCATTTATAAGTCTTGGTGGTTCAAGTATGATATCAGTTTGGGGTATGCTTGCATTCATAAAAGCATCTGATGAAAGAACGTATGCAATGAGGAGGTAGTTATAAATGAAAAATACAAGAATTAGGTCTATAGTTGTATATTTAATAGCTACTTTTTTCTTTGTTGGTATTACATATTTTGTATATAGCTTTATAAACAATTCTCAAACTTGGGCTTTACAGCCTATAAATAGACATCTTTCTGGAGATAAAATTTCCGGAGGGAAAATACTGGATAGAAATTCCGTAATACTTGCACAAACAATTAACGGAAAAAGAGTTTATAACGATGATGAAAATGTAAGAAAGGCATTACTTCATACTGTAGGTGATGGTTCTGTATTAATACCAACGTCTATACAAAGTAGATTTAGCACAGAATTATTTGGGTATAATTTCGTTACTGGGTTTGGAGCCCCAAAAGTGGCGAATTTATCTAAAGATATAAAGTTAACTCTTGATAGTAGCTTATGTGCAACAGCATTAAAAAGTATGGGGGATAAAAAAGGGACAGTAATTGTTTGTAATTATCTTACGGGAGAAGTAATATGTATGATAAGTACACCAACTTATGATGTTAATAATCGTCCTAATCTTAGTAATGAATCAGATGATAAATATGAAGGAGTATATATAAATAGAGCATTATCATCGTCATTTACGCCGGGTTCAGTATTTAAAATTATAACCTGTGCTGCAGCTTTAGATTATGTTGATGACATAGATAAAAAACAATTTCTGTGTAAAGGTGAGGAGGTACTCGATGGAGAACACATAACTTGCTTAGAGCATCACGGCAAATTAGGATTAGAAAAAGCCATGGCAAAATCTTGTAATATAGCATTTGCTGATATCGCAATTGATGTAGGCAAAGAAAAAATGCTTAAAAAAGCTGAAGAAATGGGATTTAATAAACAATATACAATTGACGGAATTAATATTGCAAAGAGTCAATATAATGTAGATTATGCTTCAAATGCAGATTTAGGTTGGTCTGGAATAGGACAATATAATAATACAGTAAATCCTATGCACATGATGATGATATTGGAGGCAATAGCAAATGATGGGGAATACGTAAAGCCTTATATTGTAAAATCAATAGGCGAGGATTCACTTTTTCCTTCAGAAAAGCATACAGAACTTAAAACAAAAAGAATGTTAAGCTCTCAAACAGCAAAGAAAATATCTGATATTATGAGGTATACAATAAAAAGTAGATATGGAGATTCAATGTTTCCAAATATGCAGATGTGTGCAAAAACAGGTACAGCGGAAGTTGGAGAGGAAAAACTACCGCATGGTTGGATGGTTGGATTTTCTCAAGATAAAAATTTTCCATTTGCATTTGTTGTAATTACAGAGAATTCTGGATATGGTATAAAAACGGCTGGACCGATAGCAGCAGATGTAATGAAAAAAGTATATAAAGATTATAAGTAAAAATAAATTTAGATAAAATTGCTAAAAAAGTATTGACTTATTACTGCGAATGGTATAATATATTTATATTGAAATATATCAATAATATATAATTTTAGGAGGGGTTTGAAAATGGATTATGTCTTAAAGACAAAAGATTTAACAAAAATTTATGCTCGTAAAGCGGTAGTAAATAATGTAAATCTTGAGATTAAAAAAGGAGATATTTATGGTTTTATAGGTAAAAATGGTGCGGGTAAAACTACGACAATAAGAATTATAGTTGGACTTGCAAAGCAAAACAAAGGTGAAATAGAGTTATTTGGCAGTAAGGATTTAGCAAAAGGAAGAGAGAAAATTGGAACAGTTATAGAGTATCCTGCTTTGTATCCATACATGACTGCAAAGCAAAATTTGGAAGCACAAAGAAAATTATTAGGCGTAAAAGATAAAAATAGAACTAATGAAATATTAAATATAATTGGTCTTAATAATACTGGAAATAAAAAAGCTAAGAATTTCTCGTTAGGTATGAAACAAAGATTAGCGATAGGCCTTGCCTTAATGGGAGATCCTGAATTTTTATTTCTTGATGAACCTATAAATGGGTTAGACCCTTCTGGAATAAAGGATATTAGAGATTTAATATTGAAATTAAACAGAGACCATCAAATAACTATTATGATATCTAGTCATATACTGGGTGAACTTGCCAAAATAGCAACATGCTATGGTGTTATTAGTAATGGCGAGTTGGTAGCACAATTTAGTGCAAGTGAACTTAAGGATAGAGTAAAAAAATGTATAAAAATAAAAGTAAATAATACTGAAAAAGCCTGTAATTTACTAACAAAGGAACTTGGAATTGTAAATTATGAGGTTGATAAAGATGGATATATTAATGTGTTTGATAATTTAGATAAATCTGGAGATATAACATCTGTTTTAGCTAAAAATGATATAATAGTTCAATCTATTAATTTAGAAGGAGAAGATTGTGAAAAATATTTTATAGAGTTAATGGAGGGGAAAAAAGATGCTTAATTTATTGAATTCTGATTTATATAAACTTTTAAGAAGAAAATCATTTTATATATGTGGGCTTATAGTAGGTGCCTTGGGAGTTATTGGTGTATTATTATTAAATAATATGATAAATTCAGATTTTGGAATAGATGCTCAGACATTAGGCTTTAATGGTATACAATCGATGTCTTCGGCAATGTCAGAGATTACTTTATTAATTACGATATTTATGTCTATATTTATACCAAGTGAGTTTACGTTTGGTACAATAAAAAATATTGCATCAAAAGGGAGAAGTAGAGCAGAAATTTATCTTTCTAAGCTTATAATGGGTATATTTGTTACAATCACATATACATTATTTGCAGCAATAGTTGGCTTTACGGCAGGTTCAATAATGTGGGGTACTGGGGAATTCACTAATGAAGTAACGCTTAATATATTGCGTATGATAGGACTTTTCATATTGGCTGAAATTGCATTACAATCTATATATACGATGGTTGGATTTTTAGTAAGGCATACTGGTGGTGCAGTTGCTATAAATTTAGGAATAATTATTGCATTTCCTGTTTTAACGAGTTTTATAGATTTTGCGTTAAATCATTGGTTTAAGATAGAATTTGAGGCTTCTAAGTATTGGGTAAGTACATATACCAATAGCTTTTTAAACTTAGAAATAGCACACGATGTAATCAATACAGGCATATGGGTTTCACTTGCATATCTTGTAATTTCAACATTTATAGGAATAATAACATTCCAGAAGAGGGATATAAAATAATATAATATAAATTTACAAAAAGAGCTGTTTTAATAAACAGCTCTATATTTGTATATAGAAAACCACGCGATAGTCGCGAGGTTCTAAAAAGGTTAACCGGTGAAAAAACAGCCTAGTGTGCTAAACTGAAAGT
>CADBQS010000115.1 GCA_902796915.1 uncultured Ruminococcus sp. | reverse complement strand
TAGGAAGTAACTTTAAGTTTGTTAAAGAAAATATGGAATGTAAAGTTCTGTCGTATAAAGGAAATGTGTTTGGAGTAGAACCGCCGTTTTTTGTAGAGCTTAAAGTAACGCATACAGAACCAGGTGTTAAAGGAGATACTGCAACTAATGTTACTAAGCCAGCAACACTGGAAACTGGGGCAGAAATAAAGGTACCACTTTTCGTAAATGAAGGAGATTCAATAAGAATAGACACGCGTACAGGCGAATACATGGAAAGAGCATAAGGGAGGAATTATAGATGACGTTAAAAGAGAAAGCATCTTATGTAAAAGGATTATTAGATGGTTTAGCAATAGACAACAGTGCGAAAGAAACAAAATTACTTACAGCAGTAGTAGACTTGTTAAATGATATAGCTTCATCGATATCAGAATTAGAGGATGAAATGGACGATGCATCAGATCGTATAGATTCTATAGAAGATAAAGTATCTGATTTAGAAGAAGATATATTTGATGATGACGACGATTACGATGATTACGATGATGACGATGATGACGACGATGACGACGATGACGACGACGATTGCGACGATTGCGACGATTGCGACGATGAAGAATATTACGAAGTAAAATGCCCAACATGCAATGAAAATATTTGTATGTGTGAAGACATAGTAAAGAGCGGAAGTATGGATTGTCCTAATTGCGGTGAACTTTTAGAGTTTGAATTAGAAGATGACAAATGTCATTGTGGTTGCGATTGCGATGATGAGTGTGAATGTGATGAACATAAATGCTGTGATTGCGATGATGATAAGGAATATGATAAAGAAAACGATGATGAATAGCTATATTATGTTATAAATTAAAAAACCTATTTAGATTTTGACGTATCTAAATAGGCTTTTATATTTTTATTTCAATTTTTATATATTGAATAATTTGCTTTTATTAAGCTTTCTTAACGTATAATTTATTTGTTTGGTTATCGTAATTCAGAGAAACGGTTGTGTCTTTGAAGCCTTCAGTAGAGCTTGTATAATTTTTCAATGCAGCTCTAAAGTTATTCATTAGTACATCAACGCCTCTACCACCTGAATTTTCATTTTCAAATTTTGTAGAATAATGTTCAAAAATGGATTGGTCTAATGTGATATCCATATTATGAGTTTTCTTATAATATTCTTTAATATTTGCAACTTTTCTGTTTATAATCTCTGTGTAATCTTGTTTATCGAAGTCTTTAAAGTGAATATGGCAGCCTTTATATCTGTTATATAAACTACTTTCAAGTTGAGTAAGCTGTTCAGGTGTTTCGTTTGATGTAGCAATTAATATCGAGCCTGACGCATTTATACCATTAATTTGTCCTGTATCGCCAAAATTTCTAAGCATTTCATCAATGCTACTTCCCATGATTTTACCATCTTCATTTTTTAAGCTTCTTTGTTGTAACACGCTGTCTTGGACTCTCATCTTGTCTACTTCATCTAAGCAATATAAGGTTGGAATACCTGTTTTAACTTGCCTTGTTAATGGGGTATCTACAGTTACTTTAGTTTTGCCATTATCTTCAATTACAGGTTTAGTTAGTCTTGCTGCGACAGTTGCAGCTCCATTTCCTTTATCTTCTACAACATCAGACATACGCCCAGTATAAGAGGTTAATCCCATTTCCTGTTCAATTATCTTCATAGTTGTTGATTTACCTGTAGCTGGCATTCCAGTTAAATATAGAATCAATCCACCCTCAAACTTTTTGCCTAAAGCTTTGGCTTCTACTACTGATTCAAAGTAACCTCTCATTATATTTATTATGTCATCGATGGCTTTATCTTGCCCAACCAGTTCGGAACGAAGCCTTTTCTCTATTCTACCAAGAACGGTTTCATATACTTTTATGTCAATTCCTTTACATGTAAACTTATAAAAAAGATTTTTTAGAGCATTACTTCCAGCGGCATAAAAATTCTTAAGATGTTCGCAGATATCTCCTGCATGCTTCACCACAAATATAGTAGCCACTGTCGGTAAAAAACCTTTTGCCATATTCGCCAATCCTTCGGTAGCTTCATTGCCTGCAATAGTCGCAGCTCGAGCAATTTGCGCGTCGCCACACTCTCCTACCTCCAAATCTTGATAATATTGTTGTTTATTAAAATCTATACGAAATTGTGTAATCTGAGCCCGTTCTTCAGAAGTGAATTGGGCAAACTCGTCTTTTGTATAAGTTTTGCTTAACTCGTCTTTGGTTAGCGTTCTCCCTGCAACATTAATTGTTCCCGCACTTACGCCTAACAAAAAGCATAGTGTAGACGCCATAGCTAATATTCTTTTTCCATTGCCTTTTCCTCCTGCAGTTGAATCTAAATTAACATCGTTTAATTCTTTGTTTGTTTTTGAATTTTCTAGATTACTTATAAATTCTAAAGTTTTCTCGTCTAAATTTCCCTCTTCAATTTCTTCTTGTAATTCTAAAATACATGCTATCAATTCTGGAGATGAATCTAATCCTAATTTTTTTAAAGCATTACTAAATTTCTCAATGTTCTTCAAATTTGTTGAATTATTTTCTGATTTCATTTTTATAACCCCCATAATATTTAAAATTTTTAAAAAACAACATAAATATATAATAAACGAGTTGAGTGTTTTTGTCAATATTTTTTTAAAAATAAATGTTGCAAAATAAAAATTGTTGTGATAAAATAATTAAGATTACGCACGCAATAGATTGGATGATGTGGTTGTCCTTTATTTAAGGGATTTATTATCTATATAATTGCGGAGGAAAAAACCAAGGAGGAATATTTTTTATGTCAGTAATATCAATGAAACAACTTTTAGAAGCAGGTGTACATTTTGGCCATCAAACAAGAAGATGGAATCCTAAAATGGCGGAGTATATTTTTACAGAGCGTAATGGAATCTATATTATAGATTTACAAAAAACAGTAAAAAAATTAGAGGAAGCTTATAAATTTATACGTGAAATATCAGAACAAGGCAAATCTGTTCTATTTGTTGGAACCAAGAAGCAAGCACAAGATTCCGTAAAAGAAGAAGCAATAAATGCAGGAGCTTATTTTGTAAATGCACGTTGGTTAGGCGGTATGCTTACTAATTTTACTACTATACGTCGCAGAATAGAAAGATTAAATCAGCTTAAAGCAATGAAAGAGGATGGAACTTTCGAATTATTACCTAAAAAAGAAGTAATAAAATTAAATCTTGAAATTGAGAAATTAGAGAAATTTTTAGGCGGAATAAAGGACATGAAAGAGCTTCCAGGAGCTTTATTCATAGTAGATCCAAGAAAAGAAAAAATAGCTGTAGCGGAAGCAAAGAAATTAGGAATACCTGTAGTAGCAATAGTAGATACTAACTGTGACCCGGATTGCGTAGATTATGTAATACCAGGTAACGACGATGCCATCAGAGCCGTAAAGTTAATATGCTCAGCAATGGCAAACGCTATTGTTGAAGGCAGAGAAGGCGAAATAATTCAAAATTCTGAAGAAAAGGTAGAAGAAATAGAGATAGAATCCGTAGTAGAGGAATAAATTTTAAAGATTATATATTATGAAAAATACTCGGGCTGGGCTCTTTGCACGAGTATTTTTTAAAGGATATTTGGAGGAATGAAATATGGCTTTTACAGCACAAGATGTTAAGAATTTGAGAGAAAAAACCGGATGCGGAATGATGGATTGTAAGAAAGCACTTACAGAATCAAATGGAGATATGGATAAAGCAGTAGATTTCCTTAGAGAAAAAGGATTAGCAGCAGCAACAAAGAAATCCAGTAGAATAGCAGCAGAGGGAGTTGCTATGGCTTTTGTTAACGATGAAGGTAACGTTGGCGTAGCAATAGAAGTTAATGCAGAAACAGATTTCGTTGCTAAGAATGCAGATTTCCAAGCATTTGTAAAAACATGTGCCGATATTGTTATGAAGAATAATCCTGCTGATGTTGAAGAATTACTAAAATTAAAAGTTGACGGATCAAACAAAACAGTATCAGACCTATTACAAGAAAAGGTATTAACAATAGGCGAAAACATAAAAATAAGACGTTTTGTAAGATATGAAGGAGTAGTGTCTACGTACATTCATGCTGGTGGAAAAATAGGAGTAATAGTAAAGTTTGAAACTAGCGATGAAATAGCAAAATCAGATAAATTCAAGGCTTTTGCTAAGGATATCGCAATGCAAATAGCAGCAGTAAACCCAACTTATTTAAATAAGGAAGCTGTACCAGCTGAAACGGTTGAACATGAGAGAAAGATTTTAAAAGAGCAAATCGTAAATGACGGTAAACCAGAGAATATAGCAGAAAAAATAGTTGAGGGACGTATAGGCAAGTTCTATAAAGATATATGCTTAGTTGAGCAACCATTTGTAAAGGATAGTTCAATGACGATAAATCAATACGTACAAAACACATCAAAAGAATTAGGTGGAAATATAGAAATTAAAGCTTTTGCACGTTTAGAAAAAGGCGAAGGAATAGAAAAAAGAGAAGATAACTTCGCAGATGAAGTAGCAAGTATGGTAAAATAGACCATACAATTTATTCGATGTTTAATTATAAAATTAAAAATTTGGAGATATAAAAATGAAAAAGTATTTAAGATTATCTATTTTTACTATTATTTTGGCGTTATTGTTTCCTTGCAAACTAATGGCAGTGGATATTCCGGAAAAAATATGTGCTGCAGTTAAGGTTATTAATGATGCAGATATTGAAAATGAAGTTACGAAACAGTTGCAAATTGAAGTATGTGATTATTTGAGATCACTAACATCTGAAGAAGATAAAATAGATGCATTTTGGCAAATATCTTATGCATTTGTAGGTGAATCAGAAGAGTTAAAGGAACATTTGAATGAAAGAAAGTCAGAAATAGAACGTTTTGGTATAGATAATGTTTGGTTTTATTCCATAAGTAGGCAAAATGTTTGTGTGCATGGTCCGAGATTTTCTAATTATGTGTCTCCTACCGTTCAGGCTTTGTTTAGTTTCTCAGGATCAGAAAAAAAGGATTTGATTCATCACTTCGCACCAATTAAATAATACAATTTTTGATTAGGCATTATGCCTAGTCATTTTTATTTTTATGGAAGGTTTATTAATAAACGTAAAATTTTTTAATAAAAAATATATACATACAAATAAAAATGAGGTAATATAATATTTTATATAAGCTTAGTAGGACTTGTAATGAATATTTGGAGGGGGAAGTTTAAGTATTTATGGCATGAAAATTGCTGTGAATATAAAATTTATGAATAAAGAAAAGAAAAGTAATATGAACCAGTCTTTTGCAGCGGGAGCTCTTATAATGACTGCAGGAATGCTAATTGTAAAAATAATGGGAGCATTTTTCAAGATACCTCTTGCTATGATACTGGGGGGAGAGGGACAAGGCTATTTTACCTCGGCATATAACATCTATAATCCAATATATGCACTTGCGACGGCAGGATTACCAATAGCGGTAGCAAGGATGGTGTCTGGAGATGTTGCGAGAAAGAGATATAAGGACGTAAAGAAGATACATAAAATATCTACGAGAATATTCTTATTAACAGGTTTTATAGGAATGCTATTAATGATATTAGGTTCTTTTATGTTTGCACGTGTAAGCCATGCACCTGGGGTAGTTTATTCGATATTTATGCTTGCACCAACGGTACTTTTTTCCTGTATGATATCTTCTTATAAGGGATATTATGAGGGCCTCAGGAATATGGTACCTACGGCAGTTTCTGAGATAATAGAATCTATTGGTAAGGTAGTATTTGGAGTGGGGATATCGTATGGTGTAATGCAATACGGAATGAAAGAATACGCTCAAAATGGTACGGTGTTTGGTAAAGTATACGAAACTGAAGAAATGGCAAGGGGAGCATTACTACCATTTGGTTCAGCGGGAGCCGTACTTGGCATAACACTTGGTTCTATAGCCGGATATTTATATATGGTGATAAAATATAAGAAAACTGGCGATGGAATAACTAAACAGGATATAGATGAATCCCCAGAACCTAGAACAGCTAAAAGATTAATGCGTATGATATGGGACATATCCTTACCAATAGGCTTAGGTGCAATAATAATGAATTTAGCCGGAGTTGTAGATTCGTTACTCGTACAAAATCGATTAGCTGATATAATGCTTAATAACCCTAATGCACTTTTAAATCAGTATAATGGAATCATTCCACAGGGAGTAATAGACAGAGGAACGACGCATACATTTTTATGGGGTTGCTTTGGAATTATGTCTACGATAACAATGTTGATACCGGCAATAAGCCAAGGCATAGCTATAAGCGCATTACCTTCCGTAACGACGGCATGGGTAAAGGGTAAGAAAGAGGATGTTCAAAACAATATAGAGTCTATATTTAAGCTTACAACACTTATATCAGTGCCTGCTGGATTAGGGTTATCATTTTTATCATATCCCGTTATGGATTTAGTATATGGTTCAGCAAGAAGTGGAGCAGATATGGGAGAAGTATACGTAGCGGCACGTATAATGTCTATTGCAGGAATAGCAGTAATATTTGCTTCAATAAGTACGCCACTTTGCAGTATGCTGCAAGCGGTAGGAAGAGCAGATTTACCCGTAAAAATGCTTACAATAGGGGTTCTTGTAAAGGTATTATTGAATTACACATTAGTTGGTATACCTGAGATAAATATACAAGGAGCCAGCGTAGGAACGTTAGTTTGTTATGTATTTGTATGCGTGTCGGTTTTCTACTTTTTATGTAGAGAAGCAAAAATAAGGCCGAATATGGTATCAACAATAGTTAAGCCATTATTTTGTGGAGTATGTTGTGCGACAGCAGCTTATGCATCGCAGGGATTATTATCGAGAGTAATATCTTATAAGTTATCCACGATAATAGCAATAATTATAGCTGTAATTGTTTACGTTCTAACTTTACTTTTATCTAAAACACTTAGTGAAGCGGATTTGAAAATGTTACCAAAAGGTGATAAAATCTTTAAGATGTTGAAAAGATATAATTGGATATAGATAAATTAATGTGATTTTTTAATGTTATATCAAAATTTGTCTTGCAAAATAAAACGATATATAGTAAACTTTAGCATACTGGTTACTCTTGAATTATATGAATCAGTAAGTGCGTGCCATAGGGGCGTACAGTATAAAAAATACGGAGGTATTATTCATGAATAAGTCAGAATTAGTAGACCAAATTTCTGAAAAAAGCGACTTAACGAAAAAGGATTCAGAAAAAGCATTAAATGCGTTTATTGAAGCTGTAACTGAGGCTGTAGCTAAGGACGATAAGGTGCAATTAATTGGATTCGGAACATTTGAACGTCGCAGACGTGAAGAGCGTGCTGGCCGCGACCCAAGAACAGGTGAACCAATAACAATTCCTGCATCTAATTCACCAGCATTCAAAGCAGGAAAAGCATTTAAGGATGCAGTAAACCAGAAGTAAGAATAATCTTACATAGTAAAATTTTAATGGTGTCGACTGATAGTAGTGTTAGAATGCAATCAGTTGATACCATTGTTATTATTCGATAATTAATTTGATATAGGAATTATGGAAGTATAATGCGGAAATAATAAATAACTATGGATAAAACTATAAATTTAATAATAGGGGATAAAAATGAGATTAGATAAATATTTAAAGGTTTCACGTATAATAAAACGTCGCACAGTAGCAAATGAGGCGTGCGATGCCGGCAGAGTGATAGTAAATGGAAAACAAGCACGAGCTTCGTACGAAGTACAAATAGGAGATATAATAGAAACACATTTTGGTGATAAAATTTTAAAAGTAGAAGTGTTAAATATACAAGAAAACGTAAGAAAGGAATCGGCACAGGATTTATATAGAACTTTATCTGATGAGAGAAGTAAAGAAAATAATAAATTTAGTGATGAATTAGGCAATAAATCTAGTATTCAAAAGAATAATATTAATCCCGATAATATAAATTATAATTGGATAAATAACGAGTAAAGCATTCTATTTGGAATGCTTTACTTTTT
>CADBQS010000114.1 GCA_902796915.1 uncultured Ruminococcus sp. | reverse complement strand
TTTCTAATCTATCTTTAGATTCATCTATAATGTTTTTAGTTTCATCCCATAATTTATATATAGTTTCGGTGTCTAAAATACACAGTCCCATATTTTTAGCAGTGTTCAATATTAATTTTTCATTTTCATCAATTTCTTTTTTTATATTTTTTTCTTGACTACCTAATATTTCTAAATTAGCATTCAATATTTTTGCTAATTCATTGTTTCTTGTTATGCACCCACCCATTTTACATAGTATATTGTCATGCGCTGAAATTTCGTTCATTTTAATATTTAGTAATTTTTTTACATTAATTTCCTTTCCTACTCTTTTAATCCAATTTTTAGCTTCAGAGTCAACATCTTTTTTGAAATCAGGAAAATCATATAATATTTGACCTACCAATTTTATATTGTTTTCTATTGACTTTAAAATACCTTGCTTTTTTTCTTTATCCTTTTTAGCTGAAGAAGTAATTACTATAACAGGTATTTTTATATCATTATAGTTGTTGATTAGCGTTCCTATCTTTCCAAAACGGGTTTTTATTTCTTTTTGTACATTACTAGGTTTTATAAAATATTTTGACACATCATTCGGCATAATTTTCACCTCAATAATAATAATAATTTTATTTATAACAATATATCACATTGTATACAAAAAGTCAATATATATATTTTTTTGTTTGGTAATTTTTCCCTATATCTATACTTTATAATATAAAATTTAAATGAAACAATAGTACTATAGAGTACTATTTATACTTCTAATTTAGCAAAGATAATATATAACTTGAAATTTTTGTAGAAATACGTTGATTTATATATATTATCGTTATATAATTTAAAGTTGTACGTTATTGTATAATTTATTTTTAATACAAACATTAGACTAGGGAGAGTGTTAATTTAAAATGAAAAAAACACCAGATAATAATTATAACGATAACTTCCACCATGATAATTATACATCCGAAAAAAGAGAATACGTTGATATATCATCTGGACAAGTTACTAATACTAAAAAATTTCCTTGGTTAAAAATAATATCAATATTATTTTTTTCTTTAATAGGAACCCTCGGCGGTGCTATGATATATGCATATAGTACATTAATTTCTTTTAATTACGATGATTTATCTGGTGATACATCGTCTGATATTTCTTCAAATAGTTCAGAAAATTACTCTGAAAGCAATATAAATGACTCTATGGTTTTGAACGTTTTATTATTAGGAACAGACACTAGGTCTACAACTGATAACGGTAGAAGTGACACTATTATGCTTGCATCGTTAGACTTAAGACATAAAAAAATAAAATTAACTTCATTGATGCGTGATATATGGGTTACAATTCCTAAACATCAAAAGGATAGGTTAAATGCAGCTTATTC
The DNA here is from genome assembly GCA_902796915.1 of uncultured Ruminococcus sp. Classification (GTDB taxonomy): domain Bacteria; phylum Bacillota; class Clostridia; order Oscillospirales; family Acutalibacteraceae; genus RUG14215. Next base: position 20,616 of record CADBQS010000114.1, on the reverse strand, counting down.
ATACGGTGGTCCCAAGTTAGCTATTGAAACTATACAGCAGAATTTTGGTGTTGCAATCGACAGGTACGCATCCGTAGATTTTGAAAGCTTTGCTAAAATCGTAGACCATCTCGGTGGTATAGATATGGAACTAACCTCACAAGAAGTTGCCTACTTAAATACTCATTCAGGTAGCCCTAATAAATTAAGAGGCTCTGGAGTAAAACACTTGGACGGATTACAAGCATTAAATCATGCCAGAAATAGAGACAGCTTAGGTTCTGACTATGATAGAACTCAACGTCAAAGAAACGTTATAGAAACTATATTAAATAAAATGAAGGAAGCTAACCTATCACAAATAACTAAAATTATATCCGATGTTGCTCCTATGATTACAACTAATTTTAAACCTTCTGAAATAACTAAATTAGCTACCAATTCCCTAACTTATTTGAATTTTGAAGTAGAACAATTTAGATTACCTACTAACGATAACGTTAAAAATGCTACTATAGACCAAAAAATGGTACTAGTTATTAATGACATGGAAAAAGCTAAAAAAGACTTATCTAAATTTATTTATGAAGAATATTCTACTAAGTAAAAATATATTCATATAAAAAGAATTAATCCCTATACAATAGAATTTCTATCGTATAGGGTATTTTGATTATATTAATAAACTAAGATCTAAGTGTTAATTTTAATAAATACTCTGTTGTACCTTTTTCATATTCTTTTTCTCCATTTTCTATAAATCCATGGCGATTATAAAATTCACGAGCTCTTATATTCTTTTCTAATACCCATAAAAAATCTACATGAAGATTTTGAATTGCATATTTTATCAACTTACTTCCTATTCCACCACTTTGAAAACATGTATCAACATATAACTTGCGTATCTCTTTTCCTCGAATCTCCATGAATCCTTTAATTATTCTATTACTTTCTGCCACAAATAAAGTATTCATTATTTCTTCTTTTCCAAAGTAGTTGTCTATCATCGATACTACTTGCAATTCTCCAAAAGAAAAATCCTCTTTGTTGAAAATAGGAAAAAAATTAATACGATTATTGAAAACAAAGATTTCCGCAATACGCGACAGATCTTCCTTTGTTGCTTTTCTAATTATCATTTTATGCTATACATCAACTTTCTATTTTTTGCTTGCTTTTTTCATTCTCAGTTCTTTACTTAGTATCACTTTACGCAGTCTAATACTTTTAGGTGTAACTTCAACTAATTCGTCATCGGTTATAAATTCTAGTGATTGCTCTAAACTTAGTATACTCGGTGGTGTCAGTTTCAATGATTCGTCTGAACCGGCAGCTCTCATATTGGTTATATGTTTCTTCTTGCACACATTTACCACTATATCGTCAGATTTTGGACTTTCCCCAACTATCATTCCCTCATACACAGGCACACCTGGTCCTACAAATAATCTTCCTCTATCTTGTGCTGCATATAGACCATAACCAGTAGTCGTACCGGTTTCATGCACGATTAATGAGCCCTGTTGACGTTGAACTATATCTCCTTTATACGGTTCATATCCATCAAATATATGATTCATTATTCCGTTACCATTTGTATCTGTAAGAAATTCTGAACGATATCCCATTAATCCTCTTGCTGGTATTCTAAATTCTAAATGTGTTGTACCTGTGTTTTTAGTTGTCATATTTAGCATTTCTGCTTTTCTTGGGCCAAGTTTCTCTATTACTGCTCCAACATAATTATCCGGTACTTCTACCATTAATAATTCCATCGGCTCACATTTTTTACCGTCTATTTCCTTCATTATTACTTTTGGGCGCGATACTTGGAATTCATAATTTTGTCTACGCATTGTTTCTATTAATATTGAAAGATGTAATTCGCCTCTACCCGATACTCTAAATGTATCAGCTGAATCTGTTTCTTCAACGCGCATTGCTACGTTAGTTTCTATTTCTTTAAATAATCTGTCCCTAATATTTCTTGAAGTTACAAATTTACCTTCTTTACCCGCAAATGGACTATTATTAACCATAAATAACATTGAAACTGTAGGTTCGTCAATCTTTACAAACGGCAACGGCTCTATTTTATCTAAAGAACAGGCAGTTTCGCCAATATTTAAATCAGATATACCAGCAACACATATTATATCTCCCAAACCCGCATCTGCTGTTTCTACTCTCTTTAATCCCTCAAATTGGTATAGTTTAGATATCTTTACATTTTTAACACTTCCATCGCTACGACACAATGCTACTGTTTGTCCAACTTTAACTCTTCCTCTTTCTACCCTACCTATACCTATTCTTCCAACATATTCATCATAATCTATATTAGAAAATAATATTTGCAATGGGCCATCTAAATCTCCCTCAGGAGCCGGTACTTCTTTTATTATAGTTTCAAATAACGGTTTTAAATTTTCTCCTTTTTCATTGGCATCATAAGAGGCATAACCGTCACGTCCAGACGCATAAACTACTGGAAATTCTAATTGTTCCTCATCTGCACCGAGCTCTATAAATAAATCCAGAACTTGGTCTACAACTTCTGCAGGTCTTGCTCCTGGTCTATCAATTTTATTAAGTACTACTATTGGTTTTTTACCTAAACCTAAAGCCTTTTTTAGAACAAATCTTGTTTGCGGCATACAGCCTTCAAATGAATCTACTAATAATACTACACCGTCAACCATCATTAATATTCTTTCTACTTCTCCACCAAAATCGGCATGGCCAGGCGTATCAACTATATTTATCTTTATATCGTTATACATTACAGCTGTATTTTTAGAAAGTATTGTTATTCCACGTTCTCTTTCTAAATCATTTGAATCCATTACTCTTTCTGCTACAGCCTCATTTGAACGAAATATTCCACTTTGTTTTAACATCTGGTCTACTAACGTAGTCTTACCATGGTCTACGTGTGCTATTATTGCTATATTCCTTAAATTTTCTCTAGTTCCCATATATATTTCCTTCCTTAATTTTTACTATTCCTTATTTTCTCCATACGCTCTATTAGCTGCTTCTCTTGCGGTATCCATTAAATATTTGAAATCTCCATTTATTTTACCGTCAAAACCTAGAGGTAATTTTTGATAAACTTCAACTACTTTATCTCTCATCCATAACCCCGGAGTTATCCTTACGGAATATCCACATCCATTTTCTACTATCCAATCGTAAAAACTTGCCCTCGGTAAACCATAGGCTGCAAGAAGCGTCATGATAACTCCTCCGTGTGCAAATACGGCTGCGGACGTTGTACCACTTTTCATTAATTCATCGACTATTTTACTAAACGCTAAGCAGACTCTTTTCTGAAAATCTATTCCGCTTTCACCATTAGGCGGTGATGTTTGCTGTCCACCCTCAAGCCACGATATAAATTCCTCATTTTTAGATAATTCATCCGTAGTTTTACCTTCCCAATCGCCAAAACTACATTCCTTTAAATCATCAATTATATTTATTTTCGCATCAGGATAAATTATATTACATGTTTCTATACATCTTGACAGTGGACTACTATAATACACATCTACTTTAGGATATTCATAATTTTTCCTAAGGCTACGAAGCTTTTCTTTTCCTTCTTCGCAAAGCGGTGTATCTGTAACACCAACGTATTGTCCTTTAACATTAGCTTCTGTCATTCCGTGTCTTATTAAATGTATAATATATGATTTCATAATTAGCACCTCTTTATTTTCTTTCTGTAATTTTCTTTTCCGTACCATTTAGTAGTCTTGATATATTTCCTTTATGCTTATATATAACAATACCTGCTATTAAAACCGAAAATGATGTTGCAAATATTACGTAATTTATACTATTAGTTATTTTATAATCAAAGAAATATGTAATTACAAATGTAATTATAGGATACGAAAATGCCGCTGACAGCGATGAAAGTGATATTATTTTAGTTATAAAAAATACAATTAAAAATATTGTTATAAGAATTAGAAATACTCGCCAATCTATAAACAGCATTACTGCCCACGTTGTAAGTATCCCTTTACCACCTTTAAAACCAAAGAAACATGGATATACGTGTCCTAGGAAACAGAAAAATCCGGCTACATATGCAATATATTGAATTATAATCGTATTTTCATCTATTCCGGGTATAGTCTGGCATATTGCCTTGCCTATCAATATTGCAGCTACGCCTTTCAAAAAATCCCCAGCAAAAGTTAATATCGCAGGTATTACCCCAACACTTCTCAAAACATTTGTAAATCCAGCATTTCCGCTCCCCTTTTTCCTTATGTCTTGCTTATCTCCGCACATTCTTGTGATTATTATTGAGAAATTTAAACATCCTATTAAATAAGCTATCACTGACGATATTATAAACTGCATTAAACAATTATTAATTAAAAAGCTTACTTCTTTACCCATAGTATAATATTTATTCCTCCAATTATTTCTCTCGTTTTTCTCTGATTATAAATCTTATTGGTGTACCTTCAAGACCGAATGTACTGCGTATACAATTTTCTATATATCTTTGATATGAAAAGTGAAACAATTCTGCCGTATTTACAAAAAATACAAACGTTGGCGGCTTTATTCCTACTTGCGTCATATAATAGATTTTTAATCTCTTGCCTTTATCCGTAGGGGGCTGTACCCTCGTTACAGATTGTGAAAGTAGGTCGTTAAGCATACCCGTCGATATTCTTGTACAACTTGAATTAGACACATGATTTATGAGTTCAAACAGTCTATCTATACGCTGTCCCGTCTTTGCAGATATGAATATTATCGGTGCATAAGACATAAATGCAAAATCTCGCTCTATTTTTTTTCTGTATTCTATCATTGTCTTGTCATCTTTCTCGATAGCGTCCCACTTATTTACTACTATCACGCAAGCCTTACCCGCTTCATGCGCTATTCCTGCTATTTTTGTGTCCTGTTCTGTTGCACCTTCCGACGCATCTATCATTATTAAGCATACATCTGCTCTTTCAACGGCTAGATTTGCTCTTATTATACTATATTTCTCTATTGCTTCATTTATTTTACTTTTTCTTCTTATTCCTGCTGTATCTATAAGATTATATGCCTTATTATTATTAATTATTTTTGTATCTATGCTGTCCCTCGTTGTACCTGCTATATCCGAAACTATGCACCTATTACTCCCGGACACCACATTAACTAATGATGATTTACCTACGTTCGGTTTACCTATAATTGCTATATTAAGAACATCCTCGTCATCTTCTTCGTTATTATTTTGAGGCAGCTTATCAAATACAGCATCAAGTAAATCACCTGTACCGTGTCCATGTACGGCCGATACCTGAATTGGGTCGCCAAGCCCTAAATTATAAAATTCATAAAAATCCGCTTCGGGTTCTCCTATCTTATCACACTTATTTACGGCTAATACAATAGGTTTTCCGCTTCTTTGTAACATTGCCGCAACTTCTTCGTCTGTTGCCACTATTCCAGATTTAACATCAACTACAAATATAATAACATCCGCTGTATCAATTGCAAGCTCTGCTTGACTTCTCATTTGAGATAATATAATATCATCAGAAAATGGCTCTATACCACCCGTATCTATAAGCGATACTTTTCTACCCGTCCATTCACATTCACCGTATATTCTATCTCTCGTTACTCCCGGAGTATCATCTACTATCGCAAGCCTTTTCCCCACTAATTTATTAAACAGAGTGGATTTTCCTACATTGGGTCTCCCCACTACTGCTACTACTGGTTTCGCCATTATTCTTCACTCCTCCCAATCATTGCTTCTAACAACTTATATCCATCATTATCCACAGGTATTACATCCACGTTCAATTTCTCTTTTACATCGTTTAATGTTACATCGTCAAGGAATATATCCTCTCCGTCTTTTAACATAGACGAAGATATAAGTATTTCTTCTCCAATTTCTATGTCTTTTAATTGATTAATTAAATCTTGTCCAGTTATTAATCCAGATACATTTATTTTATCTCCAAAGAAATTATTATTTATTCCTATAACATTTATTCTAAGCTTATCAAACCTATTCTCTGCTAAATTTGATATTTCTCTTATAAACGGTTTAACAGCTACTCCGCAGGCTATAGTTATATTTCTTTCTTTACAATCTAAATCTTCATCTTCAATAGCATCTAAAAATTCTTCTCTTAAAGACGATATCATTCCTACTCCATTTTCAATCTGCGGAAATCCTTCATAAAATTTTGGATTAGGTAAAGGCATCTCTGCTTTTAAGTAAAATTCATCTGCTGGATATACTTTCCTTATGCCGTATTTTTTTAAAAACATTTCTCCACAAGTTTCTATGATGTCTATAACATCCTTTGCCGTTCCTTTTGTATAAGATTTCAATTCACAAAGCCCTTCTCTATACTTTGTTATCCCCACAGGTACAACTGCTATACTTTCAATATTATCCCCTAACTTTTCTAAGTCAGATAAGGTTCTTTTAAGTTCTTCTCCATCGTTAATGCCAACACAAGAAACTATCTGGCAATTCATTTTTATACCTGCATCTGCAAATCTATTTAATATTTTAAGAGAATCTCCAGCAAAACGATTTTTCATCATTTTCACTCTTAATTCTGGATTCGTAGTATGCACAGACACATTAATCGGACTTATGTGCATATCTATTATTCTACTTATTTCTCTTTCATCCAAGTTAGTTAGTGTTACGTAATTCCCAAATAAAAACGATAACCTTGAATCATCATCTTTAAAGTATAAAGTTTCACGCATCCCCTTTGGGAGTTGATCTATAAAGCAAAATATGCATTTATTTCTACAACTATGCTGTTTGTCTATTAAATATGTATCAAATATAATTCCTATTTCTTCATATTCACCTTTTTTTATATCTATACTTCTTTTTTCTCCACATACATTCTCAATTTCAACTGTTATATCCTTATTTACTTGATAGAATCTATAATCTAAAACGTCCATAATATCATGTCCGTTTATTGAATTTAACTTTTCGCCCGGTAAGATTTTCTTTCTTTCCGCTATGCTTCCTTTTTCGATTCCAGATATTTTTACTGACATATTCTTTTATCACCTTCCTACTGTCAAAAAAATAGAGAAGGATTTAATCCTCCTCTAATCCACCACTAGGCCTCTTTTTTCAAAACTTCTCTGCCGTTATAATATCCGCAACTCTTACATACTCTATGAGATAATTTATATTCTCCGCATTTATCGCATTTTACAAGAGCTGGAGCTTCTATTTTCCATACGTTTGAACGTCTTTTATCTCTTCTAGCCTTCGAAGTTTTTCTCTTTGGACATATTGCCATTTAAAGCACCCCCTTAAACATGACAAAACCTATTTTAATAATTCCCTTAAAGCCTCCATACGAGGATCTATATCAATTTTTTCACAGCTACAGTCACCTAAATTAAGATTTTTTCCACATCTTTGGCAAATTCCCTTACAATCAGATTTACACAATATTACACTTGGAAATTCAAGTAATATATCTTCTCTTATTACAGAATCTAAATCTAATTTATAATTTGGGGTTATAATACAATTTAAATCATCTTCATGTGTGCTAGATTTTTTTATAATATGATTAAATGAAAAATCTATACTTTTATTTACACATTCCATACAATAATCACAATTACATTTAAAACTAACAACTGTATCAATTTTTAATGTTATATCATCCATAACAGATTCTATAACCACTGAAGATTTACATTCAATATCTGAAATATCTTTTCTAGATAAATCATCTGGATTTAAATTAATTTTATAATCTTCAATTTTTATTGCCTTACCATGCAAAAATACATCTTCCAAATTTATAATCATGGTACACCTCGCTGCCACACCTAAATATTATATAATCATTATTTACCTTTGTCAATAAAAAATTAGTTCTCTTCTTTATTTTCTTCAGATTCTAATTTTTCCTCAAGTTCTTTATCATTTTGAGTTATTTCACTAGAATTTTCATCTGTAATTTCTTCATCTTGCTTTTTCTCTTTTATTAATATTATTGGTGTTAACTCGTCTGATTGTCCTGCTGGATTATCTTTTATTAATGATATTAATTTTTCATCCGAAATATCCTCTAAATCACTTGACTTACCAAATATTTCTATATTTAAATCGTTTGCATCTACTATCATACAGCTTATACCTAAATTTTCTTTTATATCATTACATACTTTTTTAGGTTCTTTAGGATTCAAAAGTGCTATATCATGATAAATTTCAAAGGATGAACCCATATAAAAACCGTCTATACCGTCTATGCCATTACCTGCTATCTTGTAAAAAACACCTCTTTTACCAAACAGCTTTGTAACAGCTGAACATACACATGCCAATAATATTCTTGGTAACCCGGCTATGTTTATGGCAAGTTGAAGCTTATATGGCTCGTCCATAGCTATGCCATGATTATTAGATGATGCAAATTTTGAGAGTAATTTCGCCCAAAATCCTACCTTTACATCTTTTTTCTCAACAACATTATTTTGACACATTGAAATTACTTTTTCACTAATTGAAAGTACATTTCCCTCCTCGTAAAGCGGTAATACATATTTTTTCATTAATTCTAAATATGATTCTCCACGCTCAACAAAATGAGTTTGTATTGCAAATCTATCGTACAATTTATCATCTATACTTATTTCATCTCTTAAATAATAAGTGATACCATCTTTTTCTCTTTTTGCTTCTGGCGTATTTCTAAATGCCATATTATCCACCCTCATATATACATTTTTAAATCCACTACTGATTATATCAAGTAATGGATTAACTAACAATATGATTAATATAAATATTTTTAAAATTAAAATTCAAAACAATATCTTTTAACATTTATAAATGCAATTAAGGAACATTTATCAGTATAGCAGGTGTCATTTGAATTGAAATAACTCCACCATATGAACACATAAGCTTACTCGTATTATTCAATAATGGAAAATTCCCAGCTAAACAAGTTGGGCATCCCGGCGCCCAAGGCCCTGGAAATACTGGTACGCATGGGGTTACAACTGTCATAGGTGTTCCCATTGCAGCTGCTGTTGCACTGGCACTTGCCGTTGCATTAGCCGGATTAGCCGGCGATTTGCACGACATCTGAAACGGCTTAATATTAACACCAACTTTATTATCCATTGATGTTGCCACAGGCTGCCCACCAAATTTAATCGTAACTGTGGGTAAAATACTTATTGAATTAGGAACAGCACTCGGTGGCAATGCAGTTGCAGTAGCAGGAAACGGGCCAGGCATCGGTACCCCTGGCGGTTGAGAAGAAGCAAAAGAGCACTGAATAAAAGCTCCATTTACAACAGGATTAGCCATACAATCTTCCCTTCAAAATTAAAAATTTTCAATTACATTAATTTACATCTTATAAAAAATTTTATCATCAGGAAATATATAAGTCAACTCAAAGTTATGCCAACAATTACATAGATGTAAATCTCTCATAAAATTCTCGATTCTAATTCCTCTTTTTGTTTTTCATAGCCAGGTTTGCCTAAAAGTGCAAACATATTCTTTTTATATGCTTCAACTCCGGGTTGATCAAATGGGTTTACACCTAAAATATATCCAGATATAGCACAGGCCTTTTCAAAAAAGTATATTAAATATCCCAATTCATACTCACTTATATTAGGTATCGTTATTAATACGTTCGGTACATTCCCGTCTGTATGTGCTAGAATCGTACCCTCCATAGCCTTCTTATTTACTTCTGATATGGATTTACCCGATAAAAAATTTAATCCATCAGAGTTATCCTGCTCTTCTTTTATATTTATACTGTTTCCCATATCTTCCACAAACAAAACAGTTTCAAACATTACTCTACTTCCGTCTTGTATGAACTGTCCAAGTGAATGTAAATCCGTTGAAAACATCGCCGATGTTGGAAATAGTCCCTTTCCATCCTTGCCCTCACTTTCACCATACAGTTGTTTCCACCACTCAAGAAACATTGCCATTCTTGGTTCATATGAAACCATCGTTTCACAGAGCTTTCCTTTTCTGTAAAGTATATTTCTTATAGCCGCATATTTATAGCAAATATTTTCATTTATATTATCATTCATAAAATGTTTACGTGCCTCATTTGCACCATTCATTAATTCATATATATTAGCTCCACTTACAGCTATTGGCAATAAACCTACTGCCGTAAGAACAGAATATCTTCCACCTACGTCATCAGGAATTACAAATGTTTCATAACCCTCTTTATCTGCTAATTGCTTTAGAGTTCCCTTATTTTTATCCGTTGTACAGTATATACGCTCTTTGGCACCGCTCTTACCATACTTTTCTTCCATAAACTCTCTAAAAATTCTAAAGGCTATGGCAGGTTCTGTTGTTGTACCAGATTTAGATATCACGTTTAATGATACTTCCTTATCCTTACACATATCTAATATTTCAGATATATAGCTAGAACTTATATTATTTCCTACAAAAAATATATCGGGTGTATCTTTCTTATTCAAATTATAATTAGGTGATTTTAAATATTCTATTACAGCCCTTGTTCCTAGATATGAGCCGCCTATTCCTATTACTATTAATATATCTGTATCATTTTTTATTTTCTCGGCTGCATGTTTTATTCTTTCAAATTCTTCTTTATCATAATTCTGCGGTAAATCTAACCAACCTGTAAATTCATTTCCTAACCCTTTCTTTCCATGCAATAAATTATGTGCCATTTTAACTTGAGGTTCAATTGCTTCATATTCATTTTTACTTATAAATTTATCTAAGTAATTTGTATTCAGTTTAATCGGCATAAAATTAAACTCCCCCTTATTTATCTTTTATTATCTCATATAATTACTCCATTCCCATATATAATAACATATCAATTAATAAACTTACATATTATAACAATAAAAATTCTGCTACAATATTTTTTAACACTGCCCCAAAGCTTATCTCCTCTACAGCCTCTAACGTTCTTATACTGTATTCACAAATTTCCTTTCCATCTACTTTATATACGAGTTTACCTATTTCTTGTCCGGCCTCTATTGGAGCTTTTATTTCTTCATCCATTTTTATTTCATAAGAAGTACTATTTTCTTTTCCTTGGCTTACAACAAATTCACCCTTAACATCTACTGTTATACCTATGCTATCTTTCATACCATTATCTACCTTTATTTTATCTGGTAATTCTTCAGGTATTTTAGGCTTGACTGTCGTATAGCTTGAAAAACCATAATCCAATAAGCTTGAAGCATCTTTAAATCTGTCTTTACTATTTGCCCCTCCCAATACTACTGCTATTAATTTTATCTCTCCTCTTTCAGCTGTTGCAGATATACAACTGCCTGACTTTTCACTCGTACCTGTCTTTAATCCTGTTATTCCTTGATATGTTTTTATCATTTTGTTCGTATTTACTATTTGTGTCTGTCCATCTCTTATGTGGTCTATCCAAGTCGATACATATGGCAATATTCTTTTATGCTGCATTAATTCTCTGGACATAATGGCTACGTCTTTTGCACTCGTAACGCTACCGCTTTCCTCTGAGCCAAAGCTATCTTTAAATATTGTATCTTTCATCCCGAGTTGCTTAGCCTTATCATTAGCTGCTTTTACGAATTCTTCCTCCGAACCAGATATATGCTCCGCTAATGCTACGGACGCATCGTTTGCTGAAACTATAGATACAGCTTTTATTAAATCTTCTACTTTCATAACCTCTCCAGATTTCATCCATACATCTGCCCCAAGAACTTTTGCAGCATTGTCACTAGTTACAACTCCATCGTTTATCGCAATTTTGCCGGAATCTAAAGCTTCCATCGCTATCAAAAGTACCATTATCTTCATTAAAGAAGCTGCCGATTTTACTTCGTCCCCATTTTTTTCAAATAATATATTACCACTACTTTGGTCCATCAGGATTGCCGACGGCGAAGTTATGTCTATATCGGAAATCGCAAATACACTTAAACAATTCATCAATATCATTGTAAAAATAAGATTAATACATAAAAATCTTTTTATTTTTTTCATTTACATCACCTCATGATTGGTTAATATAATTTATGTTATTTTAAGCATAACTATTACGTATTTTTTATAGTCTAATTTTTATACATTATTTTCATATAGTAAATTTGTATTATTAATTTATATATGCACAAAATAAAAACTGTGCGAAAACTCTCGCACAGTTTTTATTAAAAATTGGAGGTTACATTATGAAATCATATCAGCCAAAACACATGTTAAATGATAATAATAAAAAAGACTATAACGATGAAGAAGTTACTATTCCTGAAATATACCCAGATTATCGTACAATAAAAGCTAACATTCCTATAGCATCAGATTCTAACGTTAAACAGGCCAAAGATTGGGTAGAATTTAATAAATTATAAAATAATAATTTACAAAAAATCACACTAACAACATTATTAGTGTGATTCTGATTTGTTTTAATTTTCAGATGCCTTTTCTAACGCAATAGCTAATTGGTCAGGGCAAGATGTAGATCTGCTTCCGCAAGTTATTCCCTTGCATCTTTTTATTGCTTCTTCTAGTTCCATTCCTTTTAATAATGAAGAAATACCCTTTGTATTACCATTACAGCCTCCAATAAATTCAACATCTTTTATTTTGCCTTCTTCAATGTCTATGTGTATTTCTCTGGAACATGTTCCTTTTGTTTTATATATGTAACTCAAGCTATAAATCCTCCTTACATATTTTTACATATTTCAATTTTTCTTTTTTTAAGCTTTTCAATCTGTTCAATGGGAGTTGTACACGTTCCAATCGGGCACTTAGATTTAGAATACATACCATGGAAATCGCTTCCACCTGTCATAACCAAATTATTCCCCTTAGCTATCTCATAAAGTTCTTTCGTTTGCTCCTCATTAGAACTCGGACTCCATACTTCTACTCCGTCTAGCCCTTTTACTGCTAACTCTTTTATTAACTCCACATTATCATAAAGATTAGGATGTGCTAATACTGCCACTCCTCCTGCTGAATGTATTTGAGCAATAACATCCTCTGCTGCAGGATATTCTGTTTTGGCATACACTGTCCCACTTGCCGGATCAAATAACTTTTCAAACATGTCATTGTAATCTGGAGTAGAATAACCGGCATCCATTATCGCTTGCATAATATGATGCTTAAATACATTCGTACTACCCTGAGCTTTTTTGGATACCATCTCTGGAGAAATCGGATAAAGCCTCATAGCTTTTTGTAGCATTTTAGCTGCCGCTTTTTGCGTGTTCTCTCCAGTTTTCTTACAAAGTCCTAATAATCTGTCAGGATTATCACACATATAACATAAAATATGCACGTTTTTCTCTCTACTATAATCATAAGCAGAAAATTCTGCACCCATTATAACTTCTATTCCCTGTCTTTGCCCTAAAATTTTTGCTCTCTTTGCTCCGGCAAAAGTATCATGGTCTGTAACTGAAATCGTTTTAACATTCATCTTCTTCGCTATGTATATCAATTCGTCTATACCCGTAGAACCATCAGATATTTTTGTATGGCAATGTAAATCAGCAACCACTAAATCACCCTCCAAATTTGCATTTACTATATATATTATACATCAAAATATCAATTTTTACAAACTCCTAACTTATATTCTATATAACGAAAATATTTTGTAATTTTAATTTCCGAACTTTGAGACTTTTTACTAAAATCCTCTAGATTTTATTTCTCTTTAATTAGGATATACTATTTTTATAAAAATATATTTCATGGATATAATAAAAAAGAAAGGAGAATTTTTATATGGATTACTTAAAAGCTTTTATAGTCGGCGGATTATTTTGCGTTATCGCACAAATATTAATAGATAAAACTAAGATGACTCCTGCTAGAATACTTGTCCTCTATGTAACTGCCGGTGTAGCACTCACTGCCGTGGGGTTATATGAACCTATTGTACAATTCGCCGGAGCAGGAGCTACAGTCCCATTAACAGGCTTCGGATATACAATGGCTAAAGGTGTTATTGAAGCAATACAGGAAAAAGGTATGATTGGAATACTCACCGGAGGTACTGCTGCCGGTGCTGCTGGAATTGCATCTGCTGTATTTTTCGGATATGTTGCTGCTTTGCTCTCTAAACCAAGTGATAAATCATAAAGTAAAAAGGGCTATACATTCATTAAGTATACCCCTTTAACTTTTACATATTAATTTATCATAATTTTCGATTTAGTCAATAAAATGCCTATCGCAAGTGCGATAATATTCCCTACATGCAAGAAATTTATCTGAATCGCTTCCATCCATACTAGAAAAATCTTGATTAATAAAAATATCAATTAATATATTAGGTACCAAATCATCTGCCGGAAGAATTAAATAAGGATTCACAAAAGGATATGGATAAACATTTCTTAATGTTTTGTCAGCAATCCAATCTTTTACGTCCTTTACAGTTGCTCCTCCAGCAAATAAGCTTCCGTTAGATAACTCCATCAATGCAATATAATAATTATCCCATGCAACTGTCAAAAAATTTAAAGCTAACCTTTGTGCAGCATTCTGATCTAACAATACAGAATCATTCAATAATATATGATTATACCCATCTTTTTTAGCCTGAGATGAAATATTGTTAAACATATCTTCAGTAAGTGCAGCTTCACTTGTATTAATTGATAAAGTACTTGAATCCTGACCACTTGTAAAAAATTTATTGCCATTATCATCAGAAAAAACTCTTACTGCCGACACAGGCATCGCAAAACTTAAAGTTGACATCAATAAACAAACAGTTAAAATACTTTTAATCTTCAAATTAAACCCTCCAATTTAATTAATTCAAACTTATTTTAACCCTTATCAAACTTCTTGTCAACACGCGGTCAATATTTCATCAATAGATTACATTTGTTTTTTATTATAATAATTTTTTATGATTAATGTACCACATTATCAAAACACTCATTAATATACTAGCAGCAATAACGGCAACATACCCATAAGGCCAATGTAGCTCTGGCATATTTTCAAAATTCATTCCATACCAAGCTGATAATATTGATACTGGTGTAAATATGGTTGTAACTATAGTTAAAACTTTCATTATTCTATTTTGCACATTGTCTACTTGTGAATGATATATCTCTAATGTTTGAGTTGAATACTCCCTCAAAACCTGGGCCTCTTCTTTTAATTGCTGTGCTCTATCTGTAAAAAGCTTAAAAAGCATTATCGATTCCTTACTAAAAAATCCATTCTCATTTTCTTGAAATTCTTTTCCAACATCAACTAATTGTGAATAATATCTATGAAACATTGTTATTTCCTTGCGAAGACCCATCATAACATCATTAAAATTATCAAGTTCTTCATTAACAATCAAATTTTCAACATTTGAAAGTTTATCATTTAAATCTTCTATATACCTTAAATCATGTTCAATTAATGTTTCAAGAAAGTCATAAAGAAACCTTTCCATTGAACCTACTTTCCACTTCTTATCTTTTATAATTCTATTTATACAGGCCAATGCAACACCTGTATCATCTATAAAAAGTATATTGTGAGGCCCAATTACAAAACCAAAGTTAGCCCTGTCTCTATCTCCATCTTTACTTATGACTGAAAATGTACCAGATATGTACCCCTTATGCACTTCTGCTTGACAAAACTTAGTATTTTTATATTTAGGGATTATTGCCGGGTCTATTTTATGCTGCTTTATTTTTTCCTGTAACTCCGCTTCATTCCAAACAGTCACTATATTTCCCATTGTTTCTTCCTCTTGCATAATTTTACTTAAATTATTTTTTATCTTATATCTCAATACCATCACCTCTCAAATTTATTTAAACTATCAACACCACTCTAAATAAGTGATGGCAAAATCTGAATAAAATTATATATCATAATAAAATGCAAAATACTTCCAGCTAATACAAACAAATGCCACACTGAATGAATATACTTTATTTTTTTACCTAATCCATAAAGCAAAGCTCCAAATGTATACGCTATTCCACCCCATATAAGAAGCCATAACTGATGATTTGTAACACTTTTTATTAAAGCTTCCATATTGGCAATTATTCCCCAGCCCATAGCTATGTAACATGCCATAGAAAATTTAGAAAATTTATTAAGATCTATTGCATTTAATATTATGCCAACTACAGCAGCTATCCAAATTGATACTAATAATATCATTCCAGAAGTTCCTTTTATTATAAACACACAAATAGGTGTATAAGTACCTGCTATAAGTAAAAATATTGAACAATGATCTAGTATTCTAAATATCATCTTAGCTTTACACAAACCTAAGGCATGATATACAGACGAAATTAGATAAAGTATAATTAATGTTATACCATATATAATCACGCTGACAAGTTGATATACGTCATTTAGGCTTGTTTTTATTAAAATTATTGACGCTATAATTGCAAATATTGCACCTATACCATGTGTAATTGCATTAAGGATTTCCTCTAATATACTATAATTAGGTAGTTTTAGCATTTTTTGCTTTTCATTTCTTATTGAATCTTTCATGTTTTTATTCAGATTAAATCACCACTATATATTTTCTCAAGAACATATTAGCCTAATTTCTGTAAATTGTCAATATGAAATAATTGTATTTATACTATATAATTATTTATACAATTAGTAATAGTTATAATTATTTTTAAATTTTGTCCACATTTTCAACACTTTTATCAACATTACTCAAAAGTTATATAATAGTATTTTTTATAATTAAATGTATAAAAGTGGTTTTGATAGCTCAAAATAGAATTAGTAACCATATAAGGAGGAAATATTATGAAGAAGCTTTTTTTAGGTACGGGATGCTTTGTTGTTTCTTGTATAATTATACTTTTTATACTAAATATTTCCCTGAACAATAGTCCTAAAAATAATGCGACTTCACCTGATTTAGAACTAAAAAGTAGTTTAACTTATGTGGTAAAAGAATATAACGGTAATGTTGCCGTATTTGTATCGGGTAAAGACTCACCCTTTCGTGTTACGGACGTATCTCTTGATGAACTCCCAAGCGGCGACCAAAAGTTACTAAAGACTGGTATTATTGTTTCAACACAGGAAGAGCTTAACAGTATATTAGAAGACTATTGCAGTTAATTTATAACCTTTAATACATTCTCTACTTCTTGTTTAGTATTATCTTTATCCAAATAATCTATTGAATAAAGCATAAATCCATTGTATCCAAGATTCCGTCCATACTCAATTTGTTTTTTTAATATATCATCAGAATTTTTCCATGTCCCATCATCAGCATCTGAGCCTGCTTTATATAGACTCAATCCCATGTATACTTTTATTGACTCACACGTTACAATTTTTTTCCAATCATTAGCCGCTTTTTCAAAAGGTAACGCCGGATTTTCAAAACTATAATATATCTGTGGACATAAATAGTCTACATATCCTGATAAAGATCCCCAACTTTCAGCATCTACTCCCATTTCACTTAAATTATCTAAATTTGCCGCAGGAGATATACCAAATTTAACATTTGGATTTATAGATTTTATTGCCACATACGTACCAGATATCAAAGTATTTATATTTCCCATTCTCCATTTTATTAAATCGAGTGGTATACTACCATCAGTAAAACTTTTTGTATAATCATCATATGCTGCTTTGTCTATATCTAATGCTCCCTTAGGGTAAAAGTAATCATCAAAGTGTATAGCATCAACATCATAGTTACTAACTATTTCCTTAACTCCATCAATTATTAATTTTCTTACTTCAGAGTAAGCCGGATTATAATATATATCACCATTAGAATAAATAAAATAATTATTATTTTCTTTTTCATATATAACATAAGGATTATTTTCACTGAATTTATCTGGTTTTCCATTCGAACGTATTCGCAAAGGGTTAATCCATGCGTGAAATTCCATACCCTCATTATGCGTTTCATCAATCATGAATTTTAATGGGTCAAAATTAGGGTCTTGTCCCTGCTCTCCCTTCAAAATATGAGACCAAGGAAATATCTTCGAAGGATACATTGCATCTCCGTGAGAATGTACATGCACAACTAACGTATTCATCTTATTTTCTTTCGCTTTTTTTACTAAGTCTTTGTATTTACTCTTAAATAGATCTTCGCTAAATTCTTTATTCATATCCAGCGTCATGAACGGTATCCATACAGCTCTCATCTCTTCTTCATTACTTCTTTTTACTGTCTGCATACAAAAATCACCCATATCAGCGTTAGATATCGGTGATTCCTTACCCATTTTTTCGGCATATTTTTTGCTTGCTACTATAATACTACATACCAATATTATAATCGATATTATTGATGGAATAAATCTTTTTATTTCAAAACGTCTCAAGCCTTTCAACCTCCTATTACATACTATAAATATCTATAGTATGTAATAGGAAAATATTCCAATAATAATAAATATTCTATTTCTTCATTGCTTTTCGAAAGTTTTGAATAATTTCTTTAATCTGAGAATTTCCTAAATCCTCAGCCAATCTTCCACTATTATCCTCAATATTAATATCGATACCATTTTCAATCAAAAATTTTACTGCATCAATATTATTATGATAAGCTGCAATGTGTAAAGCTGTCTGCAAATTTTTTTGCTTTGAGCTAATTTTTCCACCTTTTTGCAAATAAAAATCTATAGCTTCAACATTATCGCCAACTGCAGCAAAATGTATCATTGTCCAATTATCTTTATTCATACATCTAACATCAATACCCGTTATTCCCTGCAACCACGTTAAAAATTCATTATTTGCCCCAAATCTTGCGGCAAGCATAAGAATATTTGAACCTTTCAAAAATTCTTGCTTAACATCTGAGCCATTTTCTATTAAATATTTTACTATATCAAAATTTTGATTAGCTAATCCTAAAAATAACGCCGTTTGCCCTTTATCAGTTTTGACACTATCAACATTTATTCCTAAAGCTTTATACAATACCAACATCACATCAAGTATATTTTTTTGATCCTCAGACTTAATCGCTTTACTCGATACTAATTCATGTATTGGATACCAGCCAACCTCATTTGGCTTAAACAATTCATATTTGACAAGCTCCAATGTTTTCTTTACATCACCATTTCTTATTGCAAGATGAAGTTCCGTATCATCTTTATAACTCATTACACTATTAGAATCAATTCCCTTTTTCGATGCACTAGCATTAAAGCAACATCCTCCACAAACCAAACAAGCCACCAATACCATTATTTTATTTTTCATATTCTTACCCTTTCCAATTATCAACAAACTTCAAATACAATTTTAACAAAGCCATTGATAAAAGTTAATACCAAAAATAAAATTTAATTTACTATCAAAATAAATACTTATATGACTACTCTCTATCAGTGAATTTTTATCCTTATCGTTTATTAATATAATTAATTATAGTACAAAGCCTACCTTTTGTTTTACTTCTTTCACAGTTTCATCAGCTATTTCTCTTGCTATATCATCGGATTTTTTATAACACTCTTTTATATAATCAATATTATTAATATAGTCCTTAAATTTCTCTTGTATTGGTCTTAATTCTTCAATTACTACTTCAGCTACTTTTGTTTTAAATACTCCATAGCCTTTACCGTCAAATTCCGATTCTATTTCTTCTAATGATTTTCCCGTAATAGCACTATATATACCCATAAGGTTATTTACTCCATCTTTTCCCTCTTTATACTCTACTTTAGCTTCAGAATCCGTTACGGCTCTTTTAAACTTTTTCATTATAATATCAGGAGAATCCAAAATAGCTATATACCCATTAGCATTAGCATCAGATTTAGACATCTTTTTAGTAGGTTCTTGAAGCGACATCACTCTAGCCCCAACTTCAGGTATAAATGGTTCTGGCAATATAAATGTATCGCCATATATATTATTAAATCTTTGGGCAACATCTCTTGTAAGCTCAACATGTTGCTTTTGGTCTGCTCCAACGGGTACATATTTAGATTTATAAAGTAATATATCACCCGCCATCAATACTGGATAACAAAATAGTCCTGCATTAACATCATTAGCATACTTTTTAGATTTATCTTTAAATTGCGTCATCCTAGAAAGTTCCCCAAATTGAGTATAGCAATCTAAAATCCAAGCTAATTCAGAGTGAGCACTCACGTGGCTTTGTATAAAAAACGGAGTTTTTGAAGTATTAATTCCACAAGCTAAAAATAAAGCATATGCTTCAATTATATTTTTTCTAAACTCCTCAGGGTTTTGCCTTACTGTTATTGTATGCAAATCTGCAAGCATAAAAATGCAATTAAATTTTTCTTGAGATTTTACCCAATTTCTTATTGCACCTAAATAATTTCCAAGCGTAGGCATACCACTAGGCTGTACCGCGCTGAACATTCTATTTTCACAATTTATTATACTCATAATACATCAACACCTTTACGGAATTATTCATTATATTATATATCATTTATATAATAAGTCAAGTTTTTCTAAAATTATCCCTAAAAGTTTGAATAAAATCTCTATTCTTCAACTATCTAGTTTGGACATTCCTCGCCAATTATATTTCCGTCTTT
>CADBQS010000113.1 GCA_902796915.1 uncultured Ruminococcus sp. | reverse complement strand
TTCTTTCCCACTGTGTTGTTCCTCCTTGTTTTTAGTTATTATACTTTTCCGAACAAGATGTTACAACTTTACTTTACCACAACAATATAAATCGGGACCTTCCAATTTATTTATTCCATCTATCATATTTTTGTAATAATCACCAGAAATCTCTGAAATATCTTTATCTTCATCTATAGCCCAATTGTTAGCAAGAGAATCTCTCATATTAGTACTATCTAAAGAGCCCAAAACCTTATTTGAGAAATTTTGATGTATATCATTTTGATTAGCTATTTGTTCAAGGTAACCATGAATAATTTTTAACTCAATATTCTTTAATACAAAATCTATTTGCTTAATCATACGTTCAGCATCCGCTCTCTTTAATGCCTCTCCTTCAGTTGCTGCATATTGATCAGGCCTTAATATTATTTCTCTACCCACCTTAATCATCCCCGACGATGATACAGTCGCCCCACGTCGTCTTGCTAATTCCTCTCTTGCCGCCGGCTCTTTAGCGTTATATCTAGATATTATATTATTAATTATATCTTTCGTTCTTAACAAACTTTCTTTCAACTTGTTAGTATCATTGGAACGCATATTTTCATTGCCGGAAATTTCAACGTATATTGCGTTCCATATTTCTTGGTTCTCACCACCACGTAATGTATGTGTATTAAGTTCAGTCCGTAAATAGTCTACTTTTTCTCCTAATTTTGGATCATTCCAATCAAACAATTCTAAATCTTGAGCTTGATTATGTACTAATTCTTCAATTTGTGAATGAATCAAATCAGAATTTTCTCCATGTTCATTAATAATACCCTGTATCTGAGATTGCAAATTACTAATCGAATTTTCCACATTTGGCATTCTTGTAAGTAAATCTTCAACTCGATAAACTAATCCTTTAATATTACTATTATTTATACCTATATAACTTTGCAATTGAGTATCCATTTCACCTTGCCTTTGAGTAAGAGCTTCAACATTTTCTCTTGCAGTTTGAATCCTATTTTGCAGAGATGTTGCCATAAGTGCAATCGTAGCTCTCAATTCATTAATTTGTGGAGCATTATCTCAAGAACTATGTTGTAAACTATCAATTACGTGCTGTAAATTTTGAAATTCGTCATTAGTTGAAGACTCTAATAGATCTATTCTTTGAGAAAAATCTTGACTAAGTCTAGCTACACCATTTGACGCATAAGATAATGAGGTACGTAAACCTTCCACACTTTCACGAGCTTCCGCACTATCTCCACTAATAGCTGCGCGGCAATTTTCTAATTGTCTATTCAAACCTTGTATGTTTTGATTTAAATTTCGTATAGCAATTCGATTTCCTTCTAAGGAACACCGTTGACCTTCAATAGTCTCTCTATTATTTTCTAATTCAGGTGATATAACTGCTTTATATAATCCCAGAAAAGCTAAAGAGCTGGCAATTACTGATGACGAAACAGGATGACCTTCAATAGTCTTATTTAACTCTTGAGCTTTTTTAACAAATTTATCTTTTATTTTTTCCATATTAGTTGTTTCAACTTTTTTGCTTTGAACAGACGAAGCAAACACTTTATTGTTTAGTAACTGTGGTGATATTCCTATTGAAGACCCTAAAATTAAAGATGCTAATGATATAGATAATGCCTTAGATAATTTTTTTCCTATTGCTCCACCTGAAACGTTAATTAGTTCTTCTTCTAAAATTTCATTATTATCTTTATTATCAATTTCTAAAAGCTTTTCTAATAACTTTTCATCACCTAATACTTTTTTTCAAAGATTCTTCTATTAATTTAACCATTCATAATCCATCCTTTCAGTTTATTAACATTCATTATTTTTATAAAGATTTTTTGTATAACCTATTTTCATCTTATCAAATTATTTCACTTATTTCAAGTATATATTTTTAAAATATTAAATAACCATCAAAAATAAATATTTAAATAAAAATATCAAAACTAATAATCCATAAATCATATTAATTATGTAAATATTAAAAATACATACTTCTATAAAAATTATAATATTTTATTTAAACTACAGTTTACTTATTAATATAAAAATACAAACAATTATAAAATATTAGATTTAAACATATCAGTTCCTGATCTAATTCTACTAAAATATAAATCAATTTAGTAATAAATTAAATCATTATTTTAATCTTATATTTATACAATATAAATCGATGAATCTTGTCGTCAGTAAAAGGATAGATTAATCTTAATAAAAGTTAAAACATATAACTAACTTTAATATAACATAAGCAAGCACAGTTATATTTTTCTTCTGTGCTTGCTTAGTTTGTAAAATATAATTATTTTTTATTGCATTTTTTATCAAAGCTTGGATTAAATGCATAAAAGTTTCTCTCATCCAATTTATCCGTTGCAATTCGCAACCCTTCACCAAAACGCTGATAATGTACAACTTCTCTCGCTCTAAGAAACTTTATTGGATCTCTTACATCGGGATCATCGCAAAACCTCAGAATATTGTCATAAGTAGTTCTTGCTTTCTGTTCTGCTACAATCTTGTAAGTACAACATTTTAAAAATTGGAACCTAAAAATTCCAATGTATTTCAATGGGTACATCTCTTGAACCTTCAAGACGTTTTCCGATGCAAATATGGTCAATAAGTTTTTGTACGATTTCTCTGTCTAAACAATCAATATCAGTATATTCTTTAATAATCTCTTGACGGCTATCGTTGCCATTCATTCTTTCATCAATTTTATTCATATTTTTTTGAAGCTGTTGCAATAAAATCTCAAGTCGTTTTTTCTCACTTACAAAATCACGAGAAAAATCTATATATTCTGATTCTGTAATTATTCCTTTGACTTTGTCAAAATATAAATCTTTTATTGCTTTTGAGTACTCAGCCATTTTTTTATTACATAATGTAATTTCTTTTTCTAGATTTTGTTTTTGCTTTTTTAATGCATCAGAAAGAATTATATTGTTTTCTAAATTTTCTTTATCGAGAAATTCGTCTGACATCTTTTTAAGTTCATTTATAACTGCTTTTTCTAATCTCTCGACTGATATAAAAGAACCTATACAAGAATCTTTAGATACGTGCCTATTTGAACATCCGAGATAATGTTTACCATGACACTTAGACGACCTCATAGTATATCCACAGTTCATACATTTTACTTTCCTGGCAAATAGTCCTATTGTTCCTACTACGAATGGTTTTGCTCGCTCTTGTACCATGGTTTGAACTTTATCCCAAAGTTCACTATCTATGATAGCATCATGCGTTCCTTTTACGATAAACCATTCTTCTTTAGGTCTTGGTTTGTTTTGCTTAGTTTTATATGAAACGCTTCCGTACTTTCCCTGAACCATATTGCCAATATAAATTTCATTTACAAGCATATCTGAAATAGCAGAATATTTCCAAAGCGTACTGTTTCTTCTCTTAGGTTGCTTATATCTTAGTCCGTGTAATCTTTTGTATTCAGTAGGATTAGGTATGCCTCTGTCGTTTAACATTCTGGCAATCGCTGTTTTACCATATCCTTTTGAAAATAAAGTAAATACTTCTCTTACTATATTAGCTGCTTCTTCATCAATAACAAGATGCCCTTTTTGATTAGGGTCTTTTTTATAACCATACAGTGCAAAAGCGCCTATATGAAATCCATTTTTTCTTTTGTTTGTAAGTACACTTTTTATATTATCAGACATATCTTCAAGATACCATTCATTGACTAAACCATTGATTTGTCTTGATTTTTTGTTGCCTTTATTAGCCGTATCTGCATTATCAACTATACTTATGAATCTTATACCCCAAATAGGAAACAATCCATGAATATATTTTTCAACAAGCTCAAGTTCTCTTGTAAATCTTGATTGAGTCTTACAAAGTATAATATCAAACTTTTTTTCTTTAGCATCTTCGAGTAATTTATTAAACTGCGGACGCCTTCTGTCAGCACCTGCATAATCATCATCGCTGTAAATATCATAAATATTCCAACCATGCTCCAAAGCATATTCACACAACATTGACTTTTGGTTTTGTATGCTTTCACTGTCATCCAATTCACATCTTTTATCTCTGTCCTCCTCTGAAAGCCTGCAATATATTGCAACTTTTGTCATGTTTTTATCCTCCTTCTTATACGAAGTGATAAAAACAAATTAGCCCTATTTTTTAATTGTAACGTACGTAGAGCTAGTTTGTAAATATTATCTTTGTATTAATTATTTTTGAATTAATAATTTGTTTTTTTCGCATTCATTAATAAGCTCAATCCACTTTTTGTTAAACTCTTCTTTTAATTTTTGTTCTTCAGAATTTTTAAAAATATTTGTACAGATAATTTTATCTTTCGCCATTTAATCACCTCGAAAATTTTATGTTATATAAGTATGAATTCTGGCCTGTACAATATTATTTGTTTTTTAATCTCAGCCCATTGTAAAATGGCACACGAATTCCACATCTCCACTGTATATGGAGCTACTCTCATTGCCTGCGACGGTTTTTTCACGCTCGGACTGTGACTGAGTAGGAGTATCTTTAAATGTTACTGAGATTTTATTATTCAATTGTCAAAGTGCTTTTCGGTGGAATTTATCCCCTCATATATATAAAGAGTCTTTTTAGGGTATTTTTTACACCCTGTTTTTTAAAAAACTTTTCGACAAATTTATAACTTCATGAAACGTCTTAATTTTTTAATAATATTATTAAATCGTTTGCTTATATTTTGCTGTGCAATGTTATATATTCTGGAAAGTTCTTGCTGTGTTCGACATTCTTTAACTATGTAACTTATAAATATTTGGTCTTCGATAGATAAGCTTTTAATTGCTTTATGTAAGTTTTCATTTTCAATTAGTTCTACCCAGCCAAGTAAACTTCGCTCTAAAAATTGCTTGTCAATATCAAAATCATCTGAAAAATTATCATATATAATTTCTTCAAGCGAAATTTCGTGTGCTTTCACTTTAGACTTTTTTATGTTATCTTTTGTATCCATATTTTTTATAACAGTATAGAAATAAGCAATTTCGTTTTTTATATTGTTACGACGATTTCCCATAATCGTACCTCCAAATTATTTGATTTTTTCAAACAATTCGGATGGCTACGGATATCTTATGTAGTAGAGAAACCATCGCTTCATAGCTTGTCCTCTTTTAACCTAAAAAAAGAGCAGAGTTATACACTTGAAGTGCAAACTCCGCTTTTAAATTTTAGGTGCTATGAAAATGCTCT
>CADBQS010000112.1 GCA_902796915.1 uncultured Ruminococcus sp. | reverse complement strand
TGCTTCTCTCTCTTAACTAATTATATTATAGCATATTATTTTAAGAATGTCAACACTTTTTATAAAATTTTTAAATATTTTTTTATGCGTATATACAATGCAATAATGCATAGCTAACAAGGTCGATCATCATTTTTTCGATAGCAACATAAACAATTAAAACGCTTGTAAGTTTCCCAATATTAGCAAAAAATCTTTCTTTGTTCCACCTGTATTTTTTCATTTGTTTTTCACCTCTCTTTCATTGTCTATATTATATCATTATGTTTTAAGAATGTCAACAGTTTTTTAAAAAAAGTTTTATTTTTTTATTTTGTTTTCCGCTTCCATTTTTTCAATAGATCATATCAAAAACACCCAAAAGAAACATACACCCGCCCCCTATAGCAGAAAATCGCAGAAAGCCCACATCATCCCCTCGCGTACCCAAAAACTTCCACAAATGCCACCACTAAAAATTTCAAAAAAGATATTGACATTGCCACCACAAAATGATAAAGTTTAAGTAGGAGGTAGAGATGATACATTGTTATGATTTAAGGTGTAAATATTGTAATGATAAGTATAAGTGCACTAATAAGGATGTAGAGTTAAATTATATAGGGATAAACACGAAGTATCAAGGGTATAAACATTTACTTGAGTGTAAGTCGTTTGAGTATAGTGATTTATATGAAAACACTATGGAATTATTGAGAAAAATAGATAAGGAGGTAGAAAAAAATGGATATAAGGATAATAAATAGTAAAGGTGAATTAATAAATGTAAGTAGATTAAGTTTAAAGGTAGTAAAGAGTAGTTTAATTGGAATAGATGAGGCAAAGAATGTAGTAAATGTAGAGACATTTGAAAGTGAAGAGTTAGCAAAGGGGATATTAAAGCAAATTGTGTTTAATATATGGGAAAGACATGTAGCAGTAGGAAATAATAATCCAATAATCATGAATTTAAATGCAGAATATGGAAAAGAGTTTGAAGGAATGGGGGAGGGGAAAAGTGGAGAATCCAAATAATATAAAGAGGAGCATAAGGATACCGAAGGAGTTGCATGAGGAGTTAGAAGAGATAGCGAGGTACAGGGAGATAAGTGTAAACAAGTTAATATTAGAGATATTAAGGAGAGGAATAAGATGATAGTATTAAAGTGGATAGTAGGGATATTGGTTGGAATGGCGATAATATCGAATATGGTAGAGTGGGAAGCAGGAAAAGATGACTACGAGCATTTATTTGCGACAATAATGATGATGTTAGTGGAAGTGATAATAATAAAGGGGTAGATAAATGGAGAGTATAGATTATGAAAAAATAGAGGCAGAGATAAGGAAGATAAGGTATAATTTAGATGCGACCGAGATGGAATTAGGAAAGAGGTTGTTGGTATTAAATGTATTAAGGTATGATTTATCGTTAATTGAAGACAGAGGCAAGGTAGATAAGGTAAAGTATAATTATTTCACGAAGAAGCTAGAATATAGTGAGAGTGTAGAGATAGGGATAGTAATAAGTTTAAAGATAAATGAAGTAATTAGGGAAGAAGATAAGCTTTCAAGGCAGCAAGAATTGTATAAATGTATGCAAGAGACATATTATTATTTAGCAAGATATTTATTTGAATATTATTTACCTGCAATGGAGTTTGGAATACCACCGGAGAAACAATTCATAGCACCAAGGACCATGGTGTTAAGTGGAATTGCAAAAGAAATGAGTAAATTTTATTACAGGACAGATAGACCGATAATGACACTTTCTATGCCGCAAGGAACTGGAAAGACGGAAATATCAAAGAGATTTATGTCGTGGGCAATAGGGAAAGACCCAGATAAGCCTAACATGATGATTTCGTATTCAGCATCGATAGCGAAAGATAAGTTTTATAATGGAATTGATGCATTAGTAAATGATGATATGGGAAATTATAAAAAGATATTTCCAAAGTTAAGAGAGATTTATAGAAGTGCAGAAACAATGTCATTAGACTACACGAATGATGAAAACAGAAAGAGACCGCATTCTGAATACACTTTATATTGTGTAGGATTTGACGGAAGCATCACGGGAAGAACGAGAGCACACAATATTTTATATGCGGACGATTTAATAAAAGATATAGAAGAGGCATCAAATAAAGATTTAATGGATAAGAAGTGGATAGAGTTTACAGGAACAACGAGAAAGCGTATGCAAGGAAATTGTAAGATGCTAGTAGTAGGAACAATATTTAGCATAAATGACCCATTATCGAGAATAATAGCATATTATGAAGAACATGAGCCAGAGAGATTAATAAGAATAAGATTACCAGGATTAAATGAAAACGATGAAAGTAATTTCAATTATAAATATGGATTTGCGATAACAACAAAGATGTTTCATGAGGATAGGGATTTGATGGACCCGGTATCATTTAGTTGTTTGATACAACAAGAGCCAATTGAAAGGGAAGGAATATTATTCTTTGAAAAAGATTTTAAAAAGTTTGATTTACCAACTTACGAAAGAGATCAAGGATATGTGAGGACGATTGCTTCGTGCGATGTAGCGTGGGGTGGCGATGACTGGTTATCAATGCCGATAGTTGATGAATATGAAAATGGAGATTGTAAATTAATTGATTGGTATTTCGTTAATAAAGCTGATAAAAGTGTAACAAAGCCAGAGGTAGTTAAATACTTAATGAGATATAATGTAAGTAGGATATGTTTTGAAGCAAATAATGGTGGAGATGAGTATGCAGATGACATAAAAAAAGAATTAAAAAAAGAAGGAATAGAATGTTATGTTGAAAGCAAGAAAGCACCGACAACAAAATCAAAGACAGATAGAATATTAAATCATCAAGCGGAGATAAGAGGAAGCGGAGCAGTAAAATATAGACTTGTAATACCTATAAGAGATGGAATTAAAGGAAGAAAAATGATAAATGATGCGTTAAATCAGGTGTTCAAGTTCAATCAAAGTACTGCAAAGAATGTAAGAAAAAAGCAGCATGATGATGCTCCAGATAGCTTAGCGTCTTTATTTGCAAATGTTTTAGGAATAAATGGACATTATGGTAAAGCAATAAGCAATGTTAGCAGAGAATTTTTAGGAATTTAAAAAGTGGTTGACTTAAAAAATATTTTATGTTAAAATTAAAAGTAGGAGAATATAATGATTGATACAAATAGAAAAAAAGTTGTATGTCCAAAGTGCCATAAATTTATATGTACGATGGAATATAATGCACATCCAAAAGGAGTATATTTTTGGTGTACAAGATGTAAACAGGAATTTGAGATAATAGAAAAACAAATATATAGAGCTCATGAAGCCGATGATTAATCAAAATCATTGGCTTTTATTTTTGAAAAAGATGAGGTGAAAAAGGTTGATAGGCAAGGGAAGAAGATTAATAATAGTTGACGAAGAAGTTAATGTTAATACAATTATTGATGTAATAAGTAAAGCCTGGACAAATCATACAAGAAATGTAGTTGATATAAATTATCTTTTGGATTATTATTTTGGCAAGCAAAATCAAGATAACAAAAATAGTACAAGTAATTTTTATGAAAATAACATAGAAAATCAAACAACAATAAACTATGCAAATTCAACAGTTAGAACTATTGTAGGATATACTTATTCACAAGGAGCTCAAATAACTCAGAGGAAAGGAAAACATCAAAGAGATATTGAAAAATTAATCGATATAATGAATTACGAAAACTCCGAGACGGTGGACAATGAAGTGGGAATAATGGCAAGTATAACAGGAATGGGATATTTTGGATTGTTCCCAACAAGAGAATTATATAGTGATTATATGCCAGATTATCCCGTAGTTCCAATTGCATTAAATCCAAGGACTACATTTGTTGTATGTTCTCCAGAATTAGGAAATCCAGTAAAATTATCTGTAACATATTATTCTTCAAAAGAAAGAAGAAAAACAGTATTTTATTGTTACACAGATACAGAAACATTTTTACTTGAATGCGATGGAGAAAATACTTTTAATAATAGTGCTAAGATATTGGACCATGACGTAAATCCAATTGGATTAAATCCTATAGCTTTAGTAAAGAATAATCAGTTTATGCAAGGAGATTTTGAAACAGCAATACAAATAAGTGATGCATTAAATCAACTTGCAAGTGATAGCATAAGTGATGTTGAAAATGTAATTAAGAGCTTATTAATTATAATGAATGCTGAATTAACTCCTGATGAGGCAGCAAAAGCTAGAAAGAATAGAATAATACAATTGATAGGGCAACCAGGGATGAATGTAGATGCTAAATTTATATATCAGCAATTAGATAGTTTAGGAATACAAAATTTAAGAGAATATTTTGAAGAAG
>CADBQS010000111.1 GCA_902796915.1 uncultured Ruminococcus sp. | reverse complement strand
TGTATCATTAATATTTGTTTTTTTTGATAAATTGGAAGTCTTAGAGTTTACACGTAAAGATTTTTCATATAAAGCCAAAGGGTCATTTTGCTTAATGATGCTGTTATAAAAATTTATAATCCATTTTTCATCAGATTTATTACAATAATCCGATTCATCCACATTATCTTCATGTGCGATTAAATTTCTAATATGACGATATTTTTTTAATTTATTCAAATTGATATTCCAATCTGGAATTTTTTGAGCATTAACACTATATTTTTCCATGTGTTTTATATATGTTGAAATACCTTTATCGTTACTGAATAAATCCTTACAAAGATTATCAAGCCGTTTGTATTCTTGAAAAAAAGACATATAATTTCTACCTTCTCAAATGTAAATTAAATTCATATGTACCCTATATTTTTGATAATAAAACTACCGTTTCCACATGGCAAGTACGAGGAAACATGTCAACGGGTATAGCTTTTATAGGCATTATGCCGTTTTGATTAAATATTTTTAAATCTCGTGCCAAAGTAGAGGGGTCACAGGAAACATATATAACTTTTTCGGGATTAATTTTACAGATAAAATTTATAACATCCAAAGAACACCCTTTCCTAGGCGGGTCTACTAATATAATGTTTGGTAAAATTTCACGTTTAGAAATAGAAGCTAAGGCCGTATCTGCATCAGAACATATAAATTCTGCGTTATTTATATTATTATTTACAGCATTTTTCTTAGCATCATTTACAGCCTGCTCAATTATTTCTATGCCAATTAATTTTTTTACTTTATTAGCCATGGATAGCCCTATTGTACCAGTTCCGCAATATAAATCCAGAAGTATATCATTTTTATTAAGGCAAGCCAGCTCTTTTGCAATATTGTAAAGTACCTCAGCCTGATTTCTGTTAACTTGATAAAACGACAGAGGAGATATATTAAATTTTAATCCACATAATTCATCAGTAATGAAATCGTTACCGAATATTGTAATGCATTTATTACCTAAAATAACATTAGTTTTCTTTGTATTTACGTTTAAGACTATACTTTTTATATTTGGATATTTATTGCATAGAAGTTTCACGAGAATATCAAAGTAAGGTAATTTATTATTGTTTATAACTAAACAAACCATAATTTGATTTGTGCTATTTGCGATTCTTATGTAGATATGACGCAATATACCTGAATGTGAGAATTCATCATACGTACTTATATTGTATTTTTTAATAAAATCCAATATATCTTCTGAAATTTGATTAAAAATAGGAGGATGAATTTTACAATCATCGCATTTAATGAGTCTATGACTATGCAAACTGAAAAATCCTGAAATTATATTATTTTTATTGTCTTTACCAACTGGAATTTGAGATTTGTTTCTGTAATAATCAATGTTTTCAGAACGCACTATTGGTAGAATTTCTACTTTATTTAAGCCACCAATACGTCTAATACAATCAGATACTCTCTTATGCTTAAAATGGAGTTCGGCATCATAAGATATATGACGGAGCGTACACCCTCCACATTTAGGGAAGTGTTTGCAATCAGGCTGTATTCTATCACAGGAAGGCTCGATTATAGATTCTATTTTTCCATAAGCATAATTTTTTTTAACCTTTAGAATTTTAATAATAAGCCTGTCACCAATAGCGGAATTGGGTACAAACACAGCCATACCATCAATATGGCCGACTCCATTACCTTCATTTGTTAAATCATCAATTAAAATTTCTAATAAATCATTTTTTTTCATTATTTCATTCCTTAAAATTAAATATAATTTATTGTATCATAAGTTTTTTATTACTAACAATATATTTTATAGATATGTTCAAAAAGACGAGTTGTGCAAATTGCATATTGACATATTTATATAAATGTGTAAAATGATACAAGGAGAGTGATAATTATGAAAAATAAAAAAATAATTTTTAGTATTATTATGACAAGTTTATTAATAACATGTGGATGTGGTAATAATAATTCTAATGACAAAGTAGAAAACAATACTAGTATTAGCGAAACAGTAAAAGAACCTTACGATGAAAATGAAGTGATTGATACTAATGATGATATAGATAATCAAAATGTATCATATACAATAAAGAAAAAGAGCTATACAAAAAATAAGATATCTATAGAGTATCCACAGATATCTGGATTAGATAATGACGTACAAGAAAAATGGAATAAATTTATTGAAGATTATACTTTAAAAAATATAAAAGAACTTTCTGCTAATGATGTGTATGAGGAAAATTATGAAGTAAAAACGGAAAGCGATAAACTAATTTCAATATTAGTGAACACATATACCAATATTGATGGTTCTCCATATCCTAGCTCTTATAAAAGAACATATAATATAGATTTAACAAATGGTAATAATGTAAGGATAAAAGACTCTGGAAAAGTTGCGGAATATGTATCTAATCTGATAGAAGGTAAAAATTACACAGTTGACGGAGACAACGATTTAAAAGATGCATTTAAGGAATATATATCTTCAACTTACAATGCTAACAAAGAAGAACTAACAGAAACAATAAATAATTACGATTTAGATGTTGATAAAGAATTAGACTATGATTATGGATATTTTAAAGGATATTCTTATTATGAAAATGGAAAAACAATACTTTGTATGAACGTACCGCATGCTTTAGGTGATTGTATAGAAGTAACAATGGATTAAAAAAGCCATCAAGAAAGATGGCTTTTTCCAGTGCGTAAGTAATGATGCACGCATTCGTCCATTCGCTTTTCAGTTCCAGTATCAGTTAAACTTGACATCATGCTGATTAAAATTCGGTTTGTTGTATCCGTCGCACCTTTGCGCGGTACTAAATCGTCTTTATCAAGTTCTTTGTTAATCCAGTTTCTATTATTAAAACATTTTTCCAAAGGTTCCGCGTTATGCTCCGAAATTTGTTGTTTATCACTTTTTAATACGGCGAGCAATTGATTTAATCCCTGTTCTAAGTTTTGACACCTTTTTTTATAATCTCCCACGACACTTATCCATTTTTTAGTAGCTTTAAGTAGTTCATTAAGCTTTTTATTCGTTTTATCAGCAATATTAGATTTTAAACTTTCGATAATATTTTCTATAATTTTATCTTTGTTATTTTCAAGATTAGTTAGAGCAGAATTAATAGCATTCTTACTTTTTTCCCTATTTTTCTTATACGCAGGAAGAGTATTAGTATTGTAGCTGTTAATAGAAGCGTTAAATGTTTTGTCGTCATAAGAGTCAGCCATCAAAGCGTTTATATATTTAGTCATTTCATCAGTGCGTTTTTTTATGTTTTTGTAATTTTGATTTATTGCATTGATGACTGGTTCGAAATAAGCTTCACTCTTATCCTTAACTGTCTTTTCTGCTAATCCAAGCAAATAACCTCTGTTGTTTTTTAACAAATCTTCATATTTTTCTATAAATAATTTACGAGTGAGTATTAGTTTATCGCTACTATTGCTGCTCAATTTATAAATACCGCTTTCAGTTGAATTAAAATCATTTATGATTCTATTTATTTTTTCAGCTCTTTCTAATTGTTTTTTTTGAATTACTTTTTTATGTGAACTACTACTTGTAAAAAATGATTTTTTTAGATTAATCTTAATATCGTTAGATTTAACATTAGGTATTGGTTGAAACATTTTTATCATCCTTTCATATTTAATATAAATATTATACAATATTATTTAAATAAAGTCAACTTTTTATAATAAAAAATCTCATAAACTAAATTGTTTATGAGATTAATTTTTATTCACGTACAGCTTTATCTCTAAATAAGATAGATATGCACCAAACTGCAGCAACACCGACTAAAGTATAAATAATCCTACTTAATAAAGTTTCGGGACCGCCAAAAAGCCAAGCTACAATATCGAATTGAAATAGTCCTATAGAGCCCCAGTTGATACCACCTATTATAGTTAAAATAAGAGCAATTTTGTCTATCATAAATATCATTCCTTTTATATAAGAGTTATATTAATATATTTATCTATTATTTTATTTTTTATTCATTAATATATTATCTAATAAATGGCTGTGATATGCTTATTACTTGAAGATAAAGAGTTTATATGGTAAAATCATAAATATATGGTTTATAAATTAGGAGGATAAAAGTTTGCAAAAAAATTTAGTAGTTGAAAATTGCTTTGAAGAGCAAAAAGAATATTGTAATAAAATAAAAGAAATTTCAAAAAAAATATATAAAAAAGATACACCACTAGCATTTGTAAGGACGTATGGGTGTCAGCAAAATGTTTCAGACGGAGAAAAAATAAAAGGTATGCTTTCTGAGATGGGGTATAGCTTTACAGATGACGAAAAGGAAGCTAACTTTATACTATTTAATACGTGTGCAATAAGAGAGCATGCACAAGATAAAGTGTTTGGTAATGTAGGTGCATTAAAGCATATAAAAAGGGCCAATCCAGAAACAATCATAGCTCTTTGTGGATGCATGACAGAGCAAGAACACGTAATAGAAAGAATAAAAGAAAGCTATCCGTTTGTAGATTTAGTATTTGGAACGCATTCACTTCAGTATTTCCCAATGTTATTACATAACGTTATGAATAATAATGAAAGATTATTTGATACAACAAGTATTGACGAAAGAATTTTTGAGGGTATACCTGTAAGAAGAGATGGAGCGATAAAGGCTTGGTTGCCGATAATGTATGGATGTAATAATTTTTGCTCGTACTGTATTGTACCTTACGTACGTGGAAGAGAGCGTAGCAGAAGAGCTGAGGATATAATCGAGGAAGCAAAGGAACTAATAAATAGTGGATATAAAGATATAACGTTATTAGGACAAAACGTAAATTCATACGGTAACAATTTAGAAGATGGCATAAACTTTGCGGAGCTTTTAAGAAGAATTGATGATATAGATGGTGAATATACAATAAGATTTATGACTTCGCATCCAAAGGATGCCACAAGAGAATTAATAGATACAATCGCACAAAGTAAACACATAAGCAGCCATTTCCATTTGCCATTTCAATCGGGGAATAATAGAGTATTAAAAGCGATGAATAGGAAATATACAAGAGAGAAATACCTTGAAATAATAAATTATGCCAAGAGCAAGATAAAAGATGTATCACTTACGAGTGACGTTATAGTAGGCTTCCCAGGTGAAACGTATGAAGAATTTCAAGATACTATTTCATTAATAAAGGAAGTGGGATTTTCGTCTTTATTTATGTTCATATATTCACCACGTGTAGGCACTCCAGCAGCTAAGTTGCCTGATATAATTTCTAAAGAAGAAAAAAAGAGATGGTTTAAAGAATTAGTAGATACACAAGAAAAAATTTCAGCAAGAGTATTATCGAATTTAGTGGGAAAAAATATGAAAGTATTGGTAGAATCTAAAGGAGATAAAAGTGGCCTAGTAGCAAGGACTTCTGGAAATATTGTAGTAGAGATGGATGGCAGTGAGGATTTGATAGGTAAATTCAAAGACATTGAAATAATAGAATCAAAAAATTATGTTTTAAAAGGAAAGTTATTATAAATAAAAAGCGGAGGAAGAGAAATGGATATAATAGAAATGGCAAGAAATTTAGGTAAGGCTATACAAGAGGATGATACCTATATAAAATTAAAGATAGCCCAACAAGCCGTAAATGATGATAAAGTTTTGCAAGATATGATAGGTAATTTTAATATGTTAAAGCTGTCAGCTAATAACGAGATGACAAAAGATCAACCTAATCAAGAAAAAATAAAGAGTATAAATGAGGATTTGAGAAAATCTTATTCTAATATTATGGAAAATCCTAAAATGGCAGAGTTTAATAAAATACAAGAGGATTTTAATTTTATGATAAATAGATTAAATTCGATAATAATGAAATCTGCTCAAGGAGAAGACCCAATGACGGCAGATTATGAAGAAAGCTGTGGAGGAAATTGTTCCAGCTGTTCAGGTTGCCATTAATTTGTGCAAAAGAAAGGAAAGATTTTTTATGGAAGAGTTATCAATAGATATGAAAGAATTTATGGAATCAAAAAAATATCAAAGGATACTATTTTAACATTTAGACTTGGCGACTTTTATGATATGTTTTATGAAAAGGAAGAAGAACCAAAGAATGATATGAAAGACAAGGAAGAACTTTTGAGAATTATCATTAATGCATGTATTAACAGAGGAGAGGAGAAATCTTAATGGCAGAGCTTTCACCAATGATGAAGCAGTATATGGAGATAAAAAGCCAATATAAAGATATGATTTTATTTTTTAGACTTGGTGATTTTTATGAAATGTTTTTTTCGGATGCCAAATTAGCAGCAAGTGAGCTGGATTTAACATTAACAGGTAGAGACTGTGGACAAGATGAAAGGGCTCCGATGTGTGGAGTACCATATCATAGCTGTGAAGCATATATCGCAAGACTGGTAGCCAAGGGATATAAAATAGCAATATGCGAACAAATGGAGGATCCTAGCGTTACAAAAGGTATAGTAAAAAGAGAAGTAGTTAGAGTAATAACTCCGGGTACGGTTATAGAGGACAGCATGCTCGACGAATCTAAGAATAACTATATATGCTCTATATTTACGAATGATGATACAGCCGGAATTTGTTTTTGTGATATTTCAACGGGAGAATTAAAGGTTACAGAGCTTGACGGAGAAAATTTATCACTTGAAATAAAAAATGAATTGGGAAGATTTTCCCCAAGAGAGATATTAATATGTGGAAAGGTAAGCATATTAAAGCCAATAGAAAAATTTATGAGGGACAAGCTTTCATGTACGGTAGAAAATATGGATGAAAAAGAATTTGGCTATGAATTGTGTAGAAATATAGTATCTTCACAGCTTAATATAAAAAAACTTGATGATATAAACTTAGACGATAAACCCATAGCCGTAAGAAGCCTTGGTGTGCTGTTTTCATACTTAAGAAAAACGCAAAAAACAGGCATAGAACGCATAAGCAAAATAGAGCTTTATTCTGAGATGCACTATATGGGGTTAGATTTAAATACAATAAGGAATTTAGAGCTAGTCGAAACAATGAGAAACAAAGAAAAACGTGGTTCGCTTCTTTGGGTACTAGATAAAACTCGTACGGCAATGGGTAAAAGATTACTTCGTTCTTGGATAGAAAGGCCATTAAGAAGCAGCACTAATATAATAAAAAGGCAAGAAGCCGTAGAGGAAATATATTCAGACATAATTTTAAGAGATTCTTTACTTGAATCACTTTCCGGAGTACAAGATATAAAGAGATTGATGACTAAAATTACATATGGTTCAGCTAACGGTAGAGATTTAAAGTCTCTTTCATCTACGATATCCAAATTACCTAAAATTAAAAAGATAATTTCAGAATGTAAATCAAGTATGTTAAAAGAAATAAGAAATGGAATAGACATGCTTGAAGATGTTCTAGAACTTATAGATACGGCAATAGTGGATGAGCCTCCATTTTCAGTACGCGAGGGAGGATTAATAAAAGATGGCTATGATGCAGAAATAGATTCTCTCCATGCAGATATGGAGGGTGGGACAAACATAATAGCAGAAATCGAGAATAGAGAAAGAAATATAACAGGTATACCTAAGCTCAAAGTAGGATACAATAGAGTTTTTGGATATTATATAGAAGTGACGAATTCATATAAAAATATGGTACCTGACGAATATGTACGAAAGCAAACGCTTACTAATTGTGAAAGATATATAACTAAAGAGCTTAAAGACCTAGAGTCAAGAATTTTAGGAGCAAAAGATAGGGTAGTACAGCTAGAATATAAGGCTTTTGAGGATGTAAGACAAAAAGTTGCAAGTCAGATAAATAGAATAGAGCATACCGCTGAGATGTTAGCAAAATTAGATGTTCTTAGGGCACTATCAGATGTAGCGGTAAGGAACGGATATGTTAAACCTATAATAAATAATGATGATAAGATTGTAATTAGAGAAAGTAGACATCCTGTTGTAGAACTACTTCTTAACGGAGCTCCGTTTGTGCCGAATAATGTTGTACTTGATAATAAAGATAATAAAATTGCGATTATAACAGGCCCAAATATGGCAGGAAAATCAACCTATATGCGTCAAACGGCATTAATAGTATTAATGGCACAGATTGGCAGTTTTGTACCGGCATCTTATGCAGAAATAGGAATAGTTGATAATATATTTACGAGAATTGGAGCATCAGACGATTTGTCTTTAGGACAATCTACATTTATGGTGGAGATGAATGAGGTCGCACAAATAGTAAAGAACGCAACGAAAGATAGTCTATTGATACTTGATGAAATAGGACGTGGAACATCAACTTTTGACGGTATGAGCATAGCAAGGGCAGTGCTTGAATATATAGCAGACGAACATCTTTTGGGAGCTAAAACATTATTTGCAACACATTATCATGAATTGACAGTAATGGGCGAAAAATATGAGGGAATGAAGAACTATAATATTGCCGTAAAGAAACGTGGAGATGATATAACATTCTTGCGTAGAATAGTACCGGGCGGAGCTGACGATAGTTATGGTATAGAGGTAGCGAAACTTGCGGGAGTACCTGAATGGATAATATCAAGAGCAAAGGAAGTGCTTTCTGAACTGGAAAACGGCAATAGAGATGATTACGAAAAAGTAAAGTCAGAAAATCGTAAGAATAGCAATGTTGAAGCTATCGACGACGAAGAAAAAAATGAACAGCTTGAGAAAATGAATAGTATCCTAGATAGGCTAAAGAAAGTTGATGTTAGAGTATTAACACCGATAGAGGCCATGAGTACACTTTTTGAACTATCGCAAATGGCTAATAACTAACTAAAGAAAAGGGTTAAAGATGCAAAAGATAAATGTTTTAGATAAACACCTAGCAGAGCTTATAGCAGCGGGAGAGGTTGTTGAACGGCCATCTTCCGTAGTAAAGGAGCTTATAGAAAATTCAGTTGATGCTGGGTCTAAAAAAATAAAAATAGAAATTAAGCATGGCGGAATAAAATATATTAAAATATCAGATAATGGGAGCGGAATATACCGAGATGATGTAAAAAATGCATTTTTGCGTCATGCAACAAGTAAATTAAAAAGTGAAAATGATTTAGAATCCATTGGTACATTAGGCTTTAGAGGAGAAGCCTTAGCATCAATATGTGCAGTTTCAAAAGTAGAATTAATTACAAAAACACAAGATGAAGAATGTGGTACAAGATACATAAATCAAGGCGGCGAAGATATATCACTTGAAGATATAGGCTGTGGAAACGGTACAACTATAATAATAAGAGATTTATTTTATAATACACCCGCGAGAATGAAATTCTTGAAAACAGATATAGCTGAAGCCAATTCTATTGCAGGGGTTATAGACAGAATAGCTTTATCTCATCCTGAAATATCTTTTAAGTTCATAAGAGACGGAAAAGAAGTGCTAAATACACCGGGTGATGAAAAACTATCGTCTTCCATATATGCTGTATATGGGCGTGAGTTTTTCTATGGTATGATGCCAATAGATTATGAATTAAATGGAGTAAAAATAAATGGATTTATAAGTAAGCCTGTACAATCGAGGGCAAGCAGAAGTATGCAGCATTTCTTTATTAACGGAAGATATGTAAAGACACGTACGGCATCGGTTGCTCTTGAAGAGGCCTTTAAAGGTACAGTTATGGTAGGGAAACATCCGTATTGTGTTGTATATATAAAACTACCTTACGGAGCTGTTGATGTGAATGTACATCCAGCCAAAATAGAAGTAAGATTTATAAACGAAAAAATGATATTTGACGCTTTATATTATGGAGTAAAAAATTCATTGATAGCAAATGATAAAAGTAAGCTAATGGAGTTTAGCGATTGTATAAATAAAAATGTTAGTACTAATAAAATTGAAATCAATACACCTTTAAAAGATATAAAAGTAGAAAAAATTGATAATGTAAAAGATAATTTAAATAATGAAAAAATACAAGAAGTAAAATCACAAACTCCAATTCTGAAAACAATATCAATTCCAATAAACAATGTAATGACAAATAAGATTTTAAATAATCCATTTGACGGTGAATTATTTACAAACGCTAAACTTGGAGACGCTGGTTTTGATAGATTAAATAAAAAGGCTATTAATATTGAGTGCTCGCCAGAATCGGTTAAAAGTTTTGATTTGTTGAATTTAGAAGATAAGTCTAACAAAGAATTAAAAGATGTAGCAGATAAAAAAGATGTTGAAGAAAAAAACGAAGATGCATTAGTTCTCAACAAAAATAATAATGAAATCAAATTAGAAAATTATTCTTTAAAAAAGAATGAAAATTATCGAAATAATATAGATTATAAAATAATAGGAGAAGCCTTCAATTGCTATATAATAGTTCAAGAAATAGGAGGAGAATTACTATTCATAGATAAGCATGCAGCACACGAAAGGTTTATCTATGAAAAATTAAAAAAAGAAGAAAAAATCAGTGATTCACAAGTACTTTTAGAGCCTTTAGCAATAACTTTAGAAAAGGATGAATATTCAGCCTTAATAGAGAACTTAAATCTGATGGAAAAATCGGGATATGTGATAGAAGATTTTGGTATGGGTACGATAATTGTGAGAAGTGTACCATCGTATGTTGAGCATAAGGATATAAAAGATTCACTCATAGAAATAGCAGGATATATAATAAAAAACAAGAAAAGCCTTAATACGGATTATCTTGAATGGTTGTATCATAATATGGCATGTAGAGCAGCAATAAAGGCAGGTAAGTCAAGTTCTTATATGGAAATACAAGACTTAGTAAAGAAAGTTTATAACAATCCTGATATAAGATACTGCCCACACGGAAGACCTGTTTTTATAGCACTCAAAAAGAGCGATATAGAAAAACAATTTGGCAGGATGTGAATTTATGAGTAATAATTTGATACCTGTGTTAGTGTTAGTAGGTCCAACGGCATCTGGAAAGACAGATTTATCAATAAAAATAGCAAAAAATTTTGATGCAGAGATAGTTTCAGCAGATTCAATGCAAATATATAAAGAATTTAATATATTAACAGCAAAACCTAGTAAAGAAGAACTTGAATCCGTGAAACATCATTTTATAGATGAAGTATCTGTGAAAGAAGAATTTAGCGTAGCAGATTATGTGAAGAAAGCACATGAGGTAATAAAAGATGTAAATAATAGAGGCAAATTACCTATGATTGTAGGTGGTACAGGACTTTATGTAGACTCATTAATAAATAATATAAGCTTTAACGAGGAAAAATATGATGAGAATATTAGAAAATCCCTTTGGAATATATACAAATCTGGTAGTTATCAAGAACTTCTTGATGAGCTAAAAAGTATAGACCCTGAATCATTTGACAATATACATCCCAATAACGTCAAAAGGGTTATAAGAGCAATAGAATTTTTTCGTATTACGGGTAAACCAATTTCACAACAAATAAGGGAATCTAAGCTTGTCGATTCACCTTATTTTACTAATATAATAGGGATAAATTATAAGGATAGAAGTAAGCTTTACGATAAGATAAATAAAAGAATAGATAAAATGCTTGAAAATGGATTAATAGAAGAAGTTCAGGCCTTGTCTAAGATTAATATTAGTAAAACCGCGAAGGAAGCAATAGGATATAAGGAAATATTACCCTATTTAAATGGAGAATGTGATTTATTAACCGCAGTAGAAAATTTGAAAATGCAAACAAGAAGATATGCAAAACGTCAAATTACATGGTTTAATCGCAATAAAAATATAAAATGGTTCTATATTGATGATTATGATGAAAAAGAAAGCATGATATGTGATATAATTAATTTTATATCAAATTTAGGGAGACCGAAGGATGGCAAATAAAATAAGACTAAAAAATTATAAAATGAAATGGATTATAGTTGCGGTTGTTGCTATAATTTTTATGGTATATATAATTTTACATATTTATTCTTGGTATCGTAATGGGACAAAAACGGAAACAGTAGTAAAAGATGCGATAAATGACAGCATAAAAACAACAGCATTAATAATTAGAGATGAAACTGTTGTTTATGGAAAAGATAAAGGTATACTAATGAATTGCGTAGAAGATGGAGAAAGAGTATCCAAGGGCGGAGTTATATCTCAAATATATAAAGATGAACAGCAAGTCGCTGATAAGTTAGAAATGAAGCAAATAGAAAGAGAAATAGAGGCTCTAAAGAAATTAAATGTATCTTCCGAAGCAGTATCACGAGGCCCGGAATATATAGATAAGCAAATTAATGACGAACTTCGTGAGAATTTTATAAAAATAAATAATTGTATATATGCAGATATTAAAAAGCATAAAGAAAATGTGTTAAATTTAATAAATGAAAGGCAAGCGGTCCTAGGTAAAGTAGATAACTTTTTTGGAAGGATATCGCAATTACAAGAAAGAAAAAATGAGTTATTAAAAAATGACATAGAAAATGTTGGCACAATAAATTCTGATTATGCCGGATATTTCGTAAGCCGTACAGATGGCTATGAAGAGTATATAAATTATAATAATATCAATAATTTGACGTTAGATGATTTGAATTTTGAAAAATACCAATCCAAAAATTATAATAATTCAATAGGAAAAATAATAAAATCGGTAGATTGGTATGTAGCATGTAAAATTACGGCAAGTGACGCTATGAAAATTTCTAAGGGAGATATAATGCAAATTGAAATTCCGTCTGCTATAACGGATGCCATACCGTGTAAAGTAGTTTCGATTAATCAAAAAAGTAAAGACGAAGAAGCCTTATTAATTTTATCGTGTAATCGTATGGATAAAATGCTTTCAACAATAAGAAATGAAGATGTTGAAATAATAATAAATAAATATTCTGGTTTAAAGGTAAATATTAACGCATTGAGAGAAAAAACGCTTAGTAAAAAAATAGAAGAAGATGGAAAAGAAAAAACGATAGAAAAAAAAGTACGTGGAGTATATGTAAAATATGGTAATAATGTAATGTTTAAAGAAGTTTATACTCTTTATACTGGATCGCAATATATAATATGCGATGATAGTGTTGATAAATCATTACTTTTTAGTGAAGATACATTGCAAGTTGGCGACGAAGTAATTATAGAAGGTATGGATTTATATGACGGTAAGTATGTAAGATAGAAAATAAATTGCGATATTTATTGACATTTAAAACAAAAAAAAGGATAATATTATAGATGATAAAAGTTATTAGTTGTATATTAATTGTTTATTATGAAAGAACTTAATGAATTTATTTTTGGAGGATGAAAAAATGACAGGATTAGTACAGAAATTTAAAGAAATGTGGTTACCATCGGAAGAAGAATATGATGAAGAAGAGCAAGCGGTAGAGAATGAGTGTGAGCAAGAAGAGCAAAAGGCAAATGAACGCCCAAGAGTAAAAGCAAGTTCAGGGAGTAGAGTAGTAAACATACATGCAACAGCAAAGCTACAGGTAGTACTATTTAAGCCTGAAAGATTTGGAGAAGAAACAAGAAATATAGCAGATGAGCTTTTGAAGATGCATACAATAGTTCTTAATCTGGAATCAACGAGTAAGGACGCTTCAAGAAGAATTATAGACTTTCTAAGTGGAGTAGCCTATGCTAACGGCGGACAAATAAAAAGAGTTGCAACAGATACGTTCGTGATAACTCCATATAATGTGGATTTAACGGGTACGGATGTTCTTGATG
Organism: uncultured Ruminococcus sp.; assembly: GCA_902796915.1. Lineage (GTDB taxonomy): Bacteria > Bacillota > Clostridia > Oscillospirales > Acutalibacteraceae > RUG14215. Next base: position 11,492 of record CADBQS010000111.1, on the reverse strand, counting down.
AGTTAGAAAACAACGGAGTTTATTTTTAATTTATATCGATAGATATTAAAGATAAATTCTAAATAAAGGGAGAGAGACTCTATGCTTAGCGTAGATGATATAAAGAATATTAAATTCAGAAGAGCAAGCTTTGGGGGATATAAACCTGAAGATGTAGATGATTTTATAGATGAAGTGCAGGTTTGTTATGAAAAATTGTTAAAAGAAAGGTATAGTCTGTATAAAGAGATAGATAGTCTTAATGCTAAGATAAAAAAGTATCACGAAGAAGAAGGATGTATACGTGATGCAATTTTAGCAGCACAGAAGCTTGCGGATTCTTCAGTAAAAGAAGCTAAGGGCAGAGCAGAAAAAATACTATCTGATGCACAAAATTATGCGAATAAAATTTATGAAGACGCGAATTGTAAGATGGAAAAGAGCACAAATGATTATACGCAATTAAAAAAGGAATCAAATGAATTTCGTTCGCAGCTTCTAGAGCTTTATAAAAAGCATATAGAACTGATAAATGAAATACCAATAAATGAAGAAGAGCAGGTAGAGTTATCTATAGAAGAAGGAAGCGATGAAGCTTCACTTAATGAATTAGAAAGCAAGTCCATTGTGGATAAAGGAATTAGAAAGAAATTTTTAGTTTTAGATAAAGACAAGGAAGAAGAAACAGAGAACAAAGATATTTTCACAGCCTCAAAAGTACCTGTGAGGAAATACGAGAATTTAAAGTTTGGGGCAAATTATGATATAAAATCAGATATAAACGTACAATAAAGAAAGCTATAAGTATCCCAATAAAAAATAAAGTAGGAGAAATGTATACATGTCTAAAGATTATAATAATACATTGAATCTTCCAAAGACTGATTTCCCAATGAGAGCGGGATTACCGCAAAGGGAACCAGAGATATTAAGTAAGTGGGAAGAGAATCAGATTTATGATAAACTGATGGAAAAAAATGAGGGTAAACCTGTTTATATATTACATGATGGTCCTCCGTATGCCAACGGAGATATACATCTTGGCCATGCACTTAATAAGATATTGAAAGATATAATCGTAAGATATAAAAATATGACAGGTTATAAGGCTCCGTTTATCCCTGGTTGGGACACTCATGGTTTACCAACGGAATTAAAGGCAAGAAAAAAAGCAGGAATAGGAAAAAAAGCGAATATAACAGACAAAGAGCTAAGAGATATCTGTAAGCAATTTGTGATGGACTATGTTGACGGACAAAGAGAACAATTTAAAAGACTCGGTGTATTGGGAGACTGGGCACATCCTTACATAACTTTGCAACCTGAATTTGAAGCTAAGCAAATAGAAGTATTTGCACAAATGGCAGATAAGGGAGCTATATATAGAGGGCTAAAACCAGTGCATTGGTGTTCAACATGTGAAACAGCATTGGCTGAGGCTGAAATAGAATATAGCGAGGACGAGTGTAAATCTATATACGTAAAATTTAATTTGTCTGACGATAAAGGTAAGTTGAGTAAATTTAGTATAGATTTATCTAAAATTTATTTTGTTATATGGACGACAACAGCTTGGACGCTTCCCGGCAATGTTGCAGTATGCTTGGGCCCGGATTTCGATTATTCATTATTAAATTGCGGTGAAGAATATTATATAATAGCAAGTAAATTAGTTAATGATTGTATGGCAGCAGCCGGCATAGAAGATTATAAAATCATAGGTGAAGTTAAAGGTAAAGATTTAGAAGGAATAAAGGTTGAACATCCATTCTTAAATAGGGAATCTGTGGTTATAGTAGGTGAACACGTAACACTTGAAAGCGGAACAGGGTGTGTTCATACTGCACCGGGACACGGAATAGAAGATTTTGACGTATGTAAAAATTATGATGATATACCAGTAATAGTTCCTGTAGATTCTCATGGATATCTCACAGATGAAGCTGGGCAATTCAGTGGATTAAGTATATCTGAAGCAAGTGAGAAGATTATATCGCACTTAAAAGATACGGGATATTTATTTGCGATGAAGGAAATAAGGCATCAGTATCCTCATTGCTGGAGATGTAAGGACCCGGTACTATTTAGAGCAACAGAGCAGTGGTTCTGTTCAATAGATAAATTTAAGGAAAAGGCACTTTCAGAGATAGATAATGTAAAATGGGTTCCTGAGTGGGGAAAAAATCGCATGACGTCTATGGTAAGCGACAGAAAAGATTGGTGTATATCAAGACAACGTAAATGGGGAGTACCAATACCTATATTCTTCTGTGAAAAGTGTAATAAGCCCATAATCGATAAAGATATAATGATGCACGTATCTAACATATTCAAACAGGAAGGCTCTGACGCGTGGTTTATAAAAGATGCTGAAGAATTGATGCCTAAAGATACCAAATGCCCACATTGCGGAGAAGCTAAGTTCAGAAAAGAAAAGGACATAATGGACGTATGGTTTGATTCCGGAGTTACACATGCAGTTGTTTGTGAAGATAGACCGGGTTTAAAATGGCCGTCAGATGTTTACTTAGAGGGAGCTGACCAATATAGAGGATGGTTCCAATCATCATTATTGACGGCTGTAGCCTCAAAGGGAAGAGCACCGTATAAAACTGTTGTTTCGCATGGGTGGGTTGTTGACGAGGACGGAAGAAAGCAATCCAAATCTATGGGCAATGGAGTAAAACCACAGGAAATAGTAGATAAATACGGAGCAGATATATTAAGGCTATGGGTAGCTTCGGCAGATTATCATGCAGATATAAAGATATCGCAAGATATAATAAAACAATTGTGTGAATCATATAGAAAGATAAGAAATACAGCTAGATATATAGTAGGGAATTTATATGATTTTAATCCAGATGAAGACTGCGTGGAAGATTTATCAAATAACTTATTACCGCTTGATAAATGGGCATTAGTGAAATTAAATGAACTAGTAGAAAAGGCAAGACAAGGTTATGAATTATTTGAATTTCATAATGTTTATCATGCAATACAAAAGTTCTGCATTGTTGATATGTCAAACTTCTATCTTGATATAATAAAGGATAGATTATATGTTGAAAAAAGTGATGGAATTGAAAGAAGAGCTGCTCAAACAACAATATATGTTATCCTTGATACATTGGTAAAATTAATTAATCCAATATTGCCTTATACGTCAGAGGAAATATGGGGGTATATGCCTCATAGCAGTAAAGACGATAAAATGGGAGCTTTATTTAATGATATCCCCAGTAAGATTGAGATAGCTATTACTGACGATTTTATGAAAACTTGGGATAAAATTTATATAATAAGAGAAGAAATAAAGAAAGCTCTTGAAACTGCAAGAAAAAATAAAGTTATAGGCTCATCGCTTGAAGCAGAGGTTAAAATTTATTGCAGTGGAGAAATGTATGAGTTTGTTAATAGGCATAAAGAAGATATAAAAACAGTTTTGATTGTGTCAGAAATAAGTATTTCAGATAGTGGCAAAGGTGAATACAATACTGAAAAGCTTGACGGAATGACGATTACGGTAAATCATGCAAATGGAAATAAATGTGAACGTTGCTGGATTTATAGTAATACTATTGGAGAAGATAACGAAAATCCTACACTTTGCAGTAGATGTTCAAAAATTTTGAAATAAGAGCAAAAATTATTGAGAAATAGGTAAGGATATAAAAAATTAAAGATTCAAGAAAAAATAAGAGGTATGAAAGGTTTTTGAAAACTTTTCATACCTATATTTTTGCCTATTTCTATAATTAATTTTATTTTTACTACTTTTTTTATAACATGTAAAATTTATAGTACAATAAACAAGCCTGAAATTGAAAAAACGATAAATGTATTGACAAATATAAATTTATTATGTATTATATTTACAAAACGATGATTGAGGTGATAATAATGTTTAACAAATTAATAGAATATGACAAAAAAGATTTGCTGAATATTGATGGAAGTAAATTAAAAGAGTATATTGGACAGTTAGAAGAGAAATTGAAATTAGCGAGAAATTGCTTAGGCTATATAAATAATAAGGATAAAGGTTGTGCCGTCGGAGGAGGAGAATTTTTAAAAGAAGTTCCTAACAAATACTTATTAAAAGTTGCACCAGAAAAATCACTTGATCCTAAAAATAAAAAATTAGGCAGGCATCAAAAAAATACAGGTGTATTTTTGTGGAAACAAGGGTACATTCCGGAAGAATTATTAGGAGTTGGTGCTAATGGTGTAGTTTGGAAGTGTAAAGTTGGTAACTCATATAAAGCAGTGAAAGTTACGTGTAACAAAACTTTTGGCCCACTTAAAATAGTTAACGCTACTAAGGATGAAGTAGAAGACGCAGGCAAATTAAAAGTAATGGACGAAAAAGATATTGCTTATGTGAATTACCAAAATAAAGATAAGCAATTTAAAGCTAGCAAATATTTATCAATAAGTAAAGACAGCGGAAAATTTGACAATAACAAGCATGTGTTTGAATCCGAACTTGCTTCTGGAGATTTGTCATCATCCAATCGAAATTACGATATTGACACGATTGTAAGGATGGTAAAACAAATTTTGAAAGGATTAAAAGTTATTCACGATGCAGGATATTCGCATAATGATGTTAAACCTGATAATTTGCTTATTATTGATAGGTATAGTAATAAATTAAAAGAGAATAAAAAGTCTGTTAAACTTGCTGATTTTGGTGCTATGACAAAGATTGATAATACCCATAAAATATTTGTTAATTCAAAATTTGGACCGCCTGATTGGTACAATACATCTCCAGAATGTGTGGGGAAACGTGATGTTTACGCACTTGGAACTGTTTTACTTTATCTGATAGTAGGGAGTAAAAATATAAATGAAAGTAAAAAATTAGCTAAAGAATTATATTCTAAGGGTCCTGAGGAATTTTGTGAAAATTATAAACTTAAAGAAAAATATTGCTTAAAGGATAGAAAATTTGATTCTAATAGTTTTACTAAGTTAATTAATTTATTGATTACGATTCAGCTAATGGTTGCTGATAGTTATAAAAAACGTATATCAATAGATGAGTCTTTAGAAAAAATATTAAAAATTAAATAAATTTAAAAAGTTTTAATATAAAAGTTTTTATCTGTTTTTTAAGTAAAACTCTTGAAATAAGATGTATAATAAAACGGTGTATCTTGAGGATGCACCGTAATTTGATTTTTTAGGGGAAATTATATGTATATTGTTATATCTATTTTGATTGTAGTAATTGACCAAATATGTAAATTTTATGCTTATCGATATATTAAAGGGAGCAGTGGATTTGAGCTAATAAAAGGACTATTAAATATAGTATATGTAGAGAACAGAGGAATAGCATTCGGAATATTTAGTGGTGCAAGTAGGTATATATTTATAATATTATCGTTAGCTATGGTAGTCACGATAACATATTTGTTGTTAAGAAATAAACGTGCAAACAAAATTTTTAAGATATCATCAGCCTTTATAATCGGAGGAGGAATAGGCAATTTAATAGACAGAGTACTTTGGGGATATGTTATAGATTATTTACAGCTTTCATTTTTTAGTCCTATTTGTAATATATCAGATTATTTTATAACCTTTGGGGCTGTATTAATGATTGTATATTTAATATTTATTTATGACAAAGAAAAGGATGTAAAGGATAAAATATGGAAACATTTTTAATAGAAGTAAAAGAAAATGAAGGTATTAGAATAGATAAGTTTGTATGTAAAAATACTGAGGATATAACACGTTCATCTGTACAAAATTTGATAAAGCAGGGTAATATTAAAGTAAATGGGAATGACGTGAGTAAGAATTATACAGTAAAAAAAGGTGATGTATTAGAGATAATTTTGCCAGATAATGAAGAACTTGATGTAAAAGAAGAAAATATACCTTTGGATATAATTTATGAAGACGATGATTTATTAATAGTTAATAAAGCTAAGGGAATGGTGGTGCATCCAGCTCCAGGAAATTATGATGGTACTTTAGTAAATGCTCTTTTATATCATTGCAAGGATTCGCTTTCTGGAATAAATGGAGTTATAAGACCTGGGATAGTACATAGGATAGATAAGGATACGAGTGGACTATTGATAGTAGCAAAGAATGATTATTCCCATAACGTGTTGGCAAAGCAGATAAAAGAGCATAGTTTTAAAAGAGAATATGAGGCAGTCGTTTATGGAAATATAAAAGATGATGAAGGAGAAATAAATGCTCCAATAGGCAGACATAGTATAGATAGAAAAAAGATGGCGATAACTATAAAAAATTCGAAACCTGCAATAACACACTTTAAGGTTTTGAATAGATATGAAGAATTTACGCATATAAGATTAAGGCTCGAAACGGGTAGAACGCACCAAATAAGAGTACACATGGCGAGCATAGGACATCCTGTGGCAGGAGATGCTGTGTATGGTCCTAAAAAGGTTATTAGCTATCTCAATGGACAATGCTTACATGCTAAGAATATAGGATTTTTACATCCAACAAATGGTAAATATATGGAGTTTGAAAGTGATTTACCAAAATATTTTATAAATTTCATAGAAAAGTTGAAATTTATAAAATAAAGTTATATAATAAATAAAGGATGTAATTCAAATTATTATACAAAAAAATTAAATGTGGAGATTGACGAAAATGGGGTAAATAAGATTGCAGCAATAATAGATATAGGTTCCAATGAGATAAAAATGAAGATATCTCAAGTGACGAAAGGCAATATATCCGATTTAGAGATATTGGAGTATCCTATTAATATCGGACATGAAGTGTTTAGTGAAAGAAAAATAAGCTTTGAAAGTATAATAAACGTTTCGGAAATATTAAATGGATACGTTAATGTATTAAAAGAATATGGAATAGTTAACTATAAAGCTATAGCGACAACGGCTATGAGAGAGTCGGAAAATTGTGAATTTATGGTAGACCAATTAAAAGTAAAAAGTGGAATAAATGTTGAGGTAATAGAAAGTAATTATGAAAAAACCTTAATATACTTTGCAATAATGAAAAAAATAAAGCAATTAAATCTTCCAAAAGATGTATCTACTTTGATAGCTTATATTGGTACGGGAAGTGTAGGCTTAGCACTTTGCCGAGATGATAAAATAGTGTTTTCGCATAGCATACCAATAGGATATATAAAGCTACGTGATACGTTTACGGATATAATTGAAAGTGATGTGGACGTGGGAGTATTAATGGAGGAGTATTTAGATAAATTACTCGAAGGAATAAGATTTTGGATAAATAAGAATGAAAAATTAAATCTTATTATTACTGGTGCTGAAGTTGATACAATTTTTAAAGCAATAAATCAAATTGAAAATAATATAGAATTAATTGTAAAAAAAGAGCAAATTTATAGTTTATATGAAGAATTTAATACTAAAGATATTAACACATTATCTTCAGAATACGGCATTTCATATAATAAAATAAAATGTATTCATAGCGTATTAGCAATATATATGTGCATACTTAAAGTTACTAAGGCAGAAAGAATTAACTTATTAAAAGTAGAGCTGTCTGATATTATGATGGAGCAAATGTTAATACCTAATGCAAGGAAAGAGTTAGAATATAATATTATAGAAAATGCATTATCTTCAGCAAGGAATATATGTAAGTACTATAACTCTAATGAGAAGCACTGTGAAACATTGGAAAATTATGCATGTACAATTTTTGACAGATTAAAAAAATTTCATGGCTTAAATCAAAGAAGAAGGTTACTTCTTCAAATAGCTTGTATATTACATGAATGTGGTAGCTCGATAAATCCATATAATTCTTTTGAAAACGTATTTAATACAATAAAAAATTGTAATATATATGGCTTAAGCCACGAAGAAAACCTGATAATAGCATGTATTGCGAGTCACAATGAGTTAGCGGTAAATAAGTATCAAAGTGAGCTGCAAAATAAATTAACTACAAAGAATAAATTAATTATTTCTAAGCTTACTGCAATATTTATCGTATCAAATGCACTTGATAATTCTGAGAAGCAAAAACTATCACAAGTAAAAGTAAGAATTAATAAAGATGAATTAATAATCAGTGGAGAGTCAAACCAAAATGTAATGTTAGAAAAATGGGCAGTTGATAGATGCAATTCATATTTTAAAGAGATATTTGGACTTAAATTAAGGTTATCAATAAGACCGGAAAATTTAATCATATAAGAATAGGAGGAATAAATATGAAAGAAGAGAAAGGAAGTATACCATATAATAACAGAGAGATTAGTTGGATTGATTTCAATTTTAGAGTACTTGAAGAAGCTATGGATAAAAATAAACCTATAATGGAGCGGTTAAAATTTTTATCTATAACAGCTTCTAACTTAGACGAATTTTTTATGGTTAGAGTAGCTGGAGTAATGGATAAAATAGAGGAAAAACCAAATAAAATAAATGCTTCAGGATTAAAGCCAAAACAATTACTAGATATTTTAACAGAGAAAATACACATATTTGTGGATAAACAATATTCATGTCTTCATAAGTCATTAATTCCAGCATTGAGAAAGTGTAACATAAATTTTTTAAATTACCAGGATCTAACCGAAGAACAACAGAAAGTTACACGTAATTACTTTGAAAAAGTGATATTTCCAGTGATAACTCCATTAGCTGTAGATACAAGTAGACCATTTCCTTTTTTGGCTAATAGGAGCCTTAACATAGCCGTAGAACTTGAGAAGGATGATGAACTTAATTTTGGAATAGTACAGGTTCCATCGATACTAAAACGATATTATGAGCTACCAAGCGAAGAGGGGAAAGCATATATATTATTGGAAGATATTATAAAGAATTATTTGCCTAGATTATTTGAACTTCATAATATAAAATCTAGTTGTGCGTTTAGAGTAACGCGTGATGCTGATGTTGAAATAGACGAGGGCGCAGAGAACCTTTTGAGAGAGATGGAGAAATCTATTAAAAAGAGGAAACGTGGAGACCCTGTAAGATTAGAAATAGACAGTTCTGTAGGTAAAGACACAAAAGAATTCCTTTCAGATATGTTAAACGTAGGACATAAAGAGATATATGAGATATGTGGACCAATAGATTTAACATTTTTATCTAAATTCGCAGGAGAGGAATGGGACGAAGAATTAAAATTCAAGGATTTAGTTTCAAATAATCCTCCAAGAGATTTCTGTGGATATGATGATATATTTAAAGCGATAAGAGAAAAAGACTGTATGGTATGTAATCCATATGAAAGCTTTGATTGCGTTGTGAATTTTGTAAAGCAAGCGGCGGAGGATAAAGATGTATTAGCCATAAAGCAGGTTCTTTATAGAGTAAGTGGTAACTCACCGATAATAGCAGCATTAATTAAGGCAGCAGAGAATGGTAAACAGGTAACAGTGCTGGTTGAATTAAAAGCTAGGTTCGATGAAGAAAATAATATATTATGGGCTAAAAAGTTGGAGAAGGCTGGATGCCACGTAATTTACGGTTTAGCAGGCTTAAAAACTCACTGTAAGATATTGCTCGTAGTAAGACGAGAAGAAGATGGAATAAGAAGATATATACACATGGGAACAGGTAACTATAATGATATAACAGCCAAGTTTTATACGGATATTGGATTATTTACGTGTAAAGAGAAATATGGTATGGATGCATCATCTATGTTTAACTCTTTAACTGGATATTCACGTCCGCCAAAATATCAAAAACTGATTGTAGCACCAATGCATATGCGTGATTTCTTTGTTAATATGATAGAGAACGAAATAGCTAATGCAGTAAATGGAATAGATAGTAAAATTATAATGAAAGTAAATTCAATAGTTGATTATAAAATTATAAAACTTTTATATAAAGCATCAAGTGCTGGGGTAAAAATACATCTTATAGTGAGAGGGATATGTTGTTTAATACCGGGAATAGAAGGAATAAGCGAAAATATAACGGTATCAAGTATAGTAGGAAGACTCTTAGAACATAGTAGGATATTCTACTTTGAAAACGGCGGAGATTATAAAATATATATGGGTAGTGCGGATTTAATGCCAAGGAATTTAGATAGACGAGTAGAGCTTGTGTTTCCGGTTGAGTCTGAGAATTTAAAGCAAAGAACTCTTAAAATATTAGATATATTAATGAATGATAACGTAAATAGTAGAATACAACTTTCAAATACAGAATATATAAGAGTTGACAAGAGAGGTAAAACTTTAATAGACAGTCAATTAGAGCTGTTTAAATTATTAAAAAGACCAAAAGAGAAAAAAGCCGATAATCAAAGCAATATGGTATTTATGCCACTGGAATCTACTGAAGATACAAATTTATAGGAGTGAGTTAAATGAAAAGAGTAGGAATACTTACGAGCGGAGGAGATTGTCAAGGATTAAACGCAGCAATAAGAGGTGTATGTAGAGCCCTATATGAAAGTTATGATGAGTATGAATTAGAGATATATGGAATAATAGATGGATATAAAGGGCTTATAAACGGGGAATGTAGATTAATGAGAGTAGATGAGTTTTCTGGTATACTTACCCAAGGTGGTACAATACTAGGAACATCTCGCCAACCGTTTAAGCAGATAAGAGATATTGATGAAGATGGCATAAATAAAATAGAAGAGATGAAAAGAACGTATAAAAAGCTTAAATTGGATTGCTTAGTGGTATTAGGTGGAAATGGCAGTCAAAAAACAGCTAATCTGTTGAGCGAAGAAGGATTAAATATTGTATCTCTACCCAAAACGATAGATAACGATCTTTGGGGTACAGATATAACATTTGGATTTCAAAGTGCAGTAGATATAGCAACTAATGTTATAGATTGCATACACACAACAGCTATGTCTCATAGTAGAATATTTATAGTTGAATTAATGGGGCATAAGGCTGGATGGCTAACGCTTCATGCGGGTATAGCGAGCGGAGCGGATATAATATTAATACCCGAAATACCATATAAGCTTGATGATGTTGTGAGGGATTTAGAGAAAAGAAATAAGCAAGGCAAAAATTATTCTATCTTAGCCGTGGCGGAAGGTGCCATACCCAAAGAATATGCGAAGTTACCTAAAAAAGAACGCAAAGAAGCTATGGAAAATATGAATCATCCAACGATATCGTATAAACTAGCAGACGATTTACAAAAATCTATGGGACAAGAAGTAAGAGTAGCAGTACCCGGACATTTTCAAAGAGGAGGTAGTCCTTGTCCTTACGATAGAGTTCTTGCAACAAGATTCGGTACGGAGGCGGCTAGATTGATAAGAAAAGAAAACTATGGACGTATGGTATCGATGAAGGACGGAGAGATAAAATCTGTAAGTTTAAAGGGCATAGCCGGAAAGTTGAAGCTAGTTCCAACGGACAGCAGTATAATCGAGTGTGCCAGAGATATTGGAATAGGTTTTGGGGATTGAAAATAAGCATCCCCCAGCTAGGCTGGGGGTATTTCTTTAACGGGCGAAGCCCTGTACTACTAGCCGCCTCTAAAGGAGGCTGATAC
>CADBQS010000110.1 GCA_902796915.1 uncultured Ruminococcus sp. | reverse complement strand
TTTTTACTATAAACATGTAAAATTAGAAATCCAATAAGGCACCAAATAGACTCGTATAAAAAACACGGATGTACCGTTTGATTACTTGTATTTTCACTCATCATACCCCAAGGTAATCTAGTAATCGTACCAAAAGCCTCCTGGTTAAAGAAATTTCCCCATCTCCCTATTGCTTGTCCTATTAACAAGCCAAGTGCGGCTAAGTCAAATACCGGCCACACTTTCATTTTTTTATATAATAAAATTATAAATGCTCCTAACAGCCCTCCTATAATCGCTCCATATATAGCTATTCCCCCGCTGGCTATATCTAAAATCCTCCATGGATTATTTTTATAAAAATCACCCGGATAAAAAATTACATAGTAAGCTCTTGCCCCTATAATACCGCTAAATGCTCCACAGATTATTACGTCTAACAACTTTTCCTTATCTACGCCAAATTCTTTAGCTCTACTATTAATATACAAATAAGCAGCCAAAAAACTAACAGCGATTATAATGCCATACCAATTAATTTTTATTATTTCTAAATCCAAGGCTAATGGATTTATTTTTAAATTAATGCCTAATCCCGGAAAGGATACATTATACAAACGCATCATCCCCTCGGCTTAGCTATTGAAAGCGAAGATTTACTAATATTAAATATTTCTTTTAAATACATATTAGCTTTTTCCAATTTAGCTTTTGATACATATTCCATACTTTTAAAAAGCTCTCTTCCATTAAATGAATTATTCAGCATTTCATTAGATAAAGCAGAAACGCTATTAAATTCTTTTACATAACTACCATAAGAAACCTTTTTGGCTCTGATAAAGGTTTCTTCATCTAAGCCCTTATCTAGCAAATTACTTAAATATTCTCTTATTATCTTAGCAACCTCATCAGGATCTTTAGATTCTCCCGAAAATAAAATTGAAGAATATCCTGGTCCCTCAAAATGCTCATACGAAAATGAAGCCGTATTTATTAATCCTTTTTCAAGTAAAATACTATATAAATCAGAGGATTTAGATGCAACTGCAATAAGTATTATATCAATATATGCGGCTTTTTCTTCGCTCATCCAAAGATTATCAGATTTACCCTTAAAGCCAAGATAAAATATCGGTGACATTATATCAAATTCTTCCTCTACTTTATCCTTCACTATAGAATAAGGTTCTTGAGGTAAAATGGTTTCGACATTTGTAGGTTTTGATGGCTTTAATTCTTTATCTATTATAGATAGTGTATTTTCTATATCTATATTCCCAGCTATACACAATGACATATTATTAAGATTATAAAACGCATTATAGCACTTATAAAGATAATCAGGAGTTATTTTAGCTATTGATTCCACCGTACCCGCTATATCTATCTTTACAGGATGATTATTATACATTGCATTCAATACATTAAATAATGCTCTCCATTCCGGGTCATCTTCATACATTTTTATTTCTTGTCCAATTATCCCCTGCTCTTTCTTCACCGTTTCCTCCGTAAAATACGGAGATTGTACAAAATTAATAAGTATTTTTAAAGACTCTTCAAAATTTTTCGAGCAAGAAAATAAATATGCTGTTTTTTCAAACGAAGTATATGCATTCGCCGAAGCTCCTGTTTTTGCATATTTTGAAAATGCATCTCCGTCTTCACTCTCAAATAATTTATGCTCCAAATAATGAGCTATTCCGTCAGGTACTTGAATAACATCACTAGAATCTCCTATTTTAAATTTATTATTTATAGAACCAAAATTTGTACCAAAAATAGCGTAAATAGAGCTGTAACCTTTTTTAGGATATAGGTATATATTAAGTCCAGAAGGATGCTTATAATGAAAATATTTTTCGTTTAATTGTTTGTTTGAAATTTCTATCTTTTCCATATCTAATTCTCCTCTTTACTTGTTAGAATATATATTGTATCTAAAGTAAGTTTTTTAGCTGCATTAATCACGTCTTCTCTATTTACTTTATTAATCTCCTCTATTGCTTGCTCGGGAGTATTAATTTTTTCATTTATACTTTGAAGTACATACCAATCATCTAGCGAACTTATACTATCGTTAACCTTTTCAAACATCTGAGATAAATATCTTTTAGTTGATTCCAATTGCTCGTCGCTAAAATCTCCGTCTTTTATTTGCTCTATCTGATTTAAAATAGCACCTTTAGCCGCTTCTATATTCTTATGCTCTACTCCGCTTTCGATTAACATTATTCCTTTATTTTTGTTATAGTTTGAAGAGCAGTAATAGCAAAGACTCATCTTTTCTCTAACATTTAAAAACAATTTAGAACTCGGCGTACCACCTAATAAGGCTGTCATTAACCTCATTGCCGGAACTTCATCATCTGGTAAAGCTATGCCCGTTCTAAATCCCATAACAAGCTTACTTTGTTTTAATTCCATCATATCTTTATATTCATTATGCTTTTCACAACTTCTAATTACTTCTGTTTGTATTTTTCTAGCATTTTCTCTATTTATATTTTTAAATTCATCCTGAAATCTTTTAACTATAAGTCCATAATCATTATTACCTATCATCATAATTTCTATTTGTGCTGTTTCTAGTGCATTCTTCCACGCATAGTAAACATCTTCTGAACTTAAGGCCTCCACTTGCTCTTTCGTACCATATTTATTTATACCATATTTTTCATTTTTACACATCAATTGTTCGCAACGAAGTTTAGAGTATACTCTTTTATCGTTATACTCCGAATCTATTGTTTCTATAAGCTGTCTTTTTTCTTGTAATATATCAGATTCCCTAAATTTACCATTCTCTAGTACTGGATGAAAAATAAGATCACATAACAAATTTGCAGACTCAAATATTATTTTCTCATCGTCCAACGCAAATTTATCATTTATACATGAAATTGATATTGTTAATACTTGAAAATCTCCTATTTTATCCGCCCCTGCAATAACACTTGCCCCGTAAAGGTCTGCTAATTTTTTATTTAAAGCCGTCAAGGATGGATACCTTTCACATGAATGCTCTAACAAATTCGGAAATATTGCATTTTTAGATACCATATCCTCTTTAAGTGGTAAAAACATTGTAAATGAAATTGAACTAGTCTTAAATTTTTCGTTTGGTATACAAGTAAAATTAACTCCGTTACATATTTGAACATTTTTTTTATTAGTAATCAAAGCTTCATCATCTCCAATATATTAATTTAAATAATTCTATCATAAATATATATTTTATAAAAGATATATTATTTTTTGCATTTAAATAATATGCACTATTTAAAAAACAAGCAAAACTTTATATTATTTTAATTGACTATTTTTTGAAATTATTTTACTATATTATTAATGTATTATATTAAATTAAGGTGGTAATTATCGTGAAAAAAATGAAATTTATTTTATTTACATGTTTAATGATATTATTTAATTTCATAAACTACATAAATATTAAAGCTATTTCTCCTAAATTTAAAGATTTCGATAAAGGTATAGATGTTTCCTCTTGGCAACAAGACATCGATTGGAAACAGGTTAAAAAATCTGGTATAAAATTTGCAATGATTAGATGTGGATACGGTAAAAGTTCTAATCAAATTGATAGAAAATTTCACAACAACATAAAACAAGCTCAAAATGCCGGAATAGACGTTGGTGTTTATCATTATTCTTATGCTCAAAGTACCGATGATGCCTTAGAGGAAGCTAAATCATGTATTAAAATAATAAAAGATTATAAATTGCAATATCCAGTTGCATTCGATATCGAGGACCCTTCAATTGAAAAGTTAGATAAGAGAATTAAAACAGATATATGTGACACCTTTTGTACTTATATTCAAGAACAAGGATATAAGACTTGTATATATACAAACCCAAATTGGTTAAAAAATCATCTATACTATAATGAATTATTCCCTAAATTTGATTTATGGCTTGCACATTGGGGAGTAGAAAAGCCCTCATTTCCGTGCATAATGTGGCAATACTCAAGTAAAGGGCAAATTGATGGCATCAATACATATGTTGATTTAAATGTAATTAGCAATAAAATATCAAACATAAATAAAGTACCTAAAGAATAAATCTTAGGTGCTTTATTTTTTTATATCAATTATTACCAGAATTTCCACCAAGGATTCTCAACCTGAACTTTAGCTGAAAAACATCCCGCTTGCCTAGCACAGTTAGAACATACTGTACCAACATAGTTCATCTCACGACCACAACCCGGACACGGCCCCAAAGCACAAAGACGCATAGCTCCAGGTTTATTCTGCGATTCATACAATCTTCTTAACTCTTTTTTCTATTTTCATCATCTTTCCATTTTGCTCTATTTCCAATATATGTGTTCTCATCACCAACTCCACCTACTACTTTTTCTTCATCTTCTTTTTTTAATCTTTCCATAAATATTTCACTCACTTTCATAAATTTTATATTACTCATGAAACTTCAATTAAAAACAACAATTCTTAATAATTAAAATTCTATAAGTACACTAGGAAATTTTGCAAATAGAGACATAGCTATTTTATCCCACACATGATTAGGTGATATATAGACTTCAACGTTAACTGAACCTAGACCACCCAAAACGTCCACAGGTACAGCATCAACTTTATATATGCGTCTTTTTGAAATATTGTCGTTTTTAACAGTCTTGTTACTATTAGATAAGACATAATTTTTAAAATCGAATTTATCGTTGATAAACCTCAGTGCACCTTTTCCTCTTACTAAAATATAGCACCTTATTGTGAAATAATTTAAAATGGCAAAATTAGAAGCATATGGTATATCAAGCACAAATGGAATACAGTCTATAGGTGGTTTCACCTTAACTTCCGCTTTTCCATCAAATATTTCATCTATTTTAGCCGCTCCCTGTTTAATTAAGCTTCTTTTTAATTCTAAATCTTCAACCATCTTACCTGATATTTTACACAGGCTTTCCACTGCCTTCTTTCGTTTGTCTTTGTATAAACTAGACCATTTTTCTTCTTCAGCCAAATATTCCTTTGATTTTTCAATCACTTCTTTAAAGAATGTTATAGCCGCATTAACTTCAACATCTGTACTAATTTTAAAATTATCTTTGTAAGAATTTTTAACTCCATTTAAAAATTTATCATATTCGTCTTTAATCATAATGCTCGCTTGTTTTTTACACTCTTTATAAGCTTTTTTCCATTCTAAAAAATATTTAACATTGACATCCATCGTTATCATATCCCTTCCTATTTTTTACAATCACTTAAGCATTACACAACTCCTACTTCAAACTAATTGATGTTATGATTCACATTGCTTACGACACTCTGCACATACATTACCTATACTATTAACTAAGCAACCACAGCCCGGACATTCTCCTATTGCCATATTTCGAATCATACTGCTATCAAATCTTTCTACTATATCTTTTATTTCTCGTTTCTTATTTGAATCATTTTTCCATTCTTCACGCTTCTTAGAATATTCATCGTTATTAGGATTAAACTTAGATTCATTCAATCCTCCATTCCCAACTCCGCCAACTACTTTGCTTAATTCACTGTTGCTTATCTCATTATTATCTAATTTATCCATAAAATCACCTTTTCCTTTATATTAATAATTTTCTGCCTTAATTTTAAAATATGCTTTTGGATGATTGCATACAGGGCAAAGCTCCGGCGCTTTTTTACCTAAGTGTATATGACCACAGTTTGAACATTGCCATATAGTATCGCCATCTCTTGAGAAAACAATACCTTCATTAATATTTTTCAACAGTTTACGATATCTTTCCTCATGTTCTTTTTCTATTTTAGCCACAGACGAAAATAAATATGCAATTTCATCAAAGCCTTCTTCTTTGGCCTCTTTCGCCATTCTGTCGTACATGTCTGTCCATTCATAATTCTCGCCACTGGCTGCATCTTCTAAATTTTTATCTGTACTTAAAATATCTCCACCACATAAAAGCTTAAACCATATTTTGGCATGCTCTTTTTCGTTTGCCGCAGTTTCCTCAAATAGCTCAGCTATTTGCACATATCCTTCTTTCTTTGCTTTTGATGCATAATATGTATACTTATTTCTTGCTTGTGATTCTCCAGCAAATGCTTCCTTTAAGTTCGCTTCTGTTTTTGTTCCTTTTAATTTTGATAAATCCATTTTACATACCTCTCATTTCTAATAAATAAATTATATTTCTTATTACAGCAAAAATCGTAAGACTAATTATAGATATCCAAATTAATATATTTATAGTCCTACTACTTTTTATCTCTCCATATTTTATATAATTAATAATATAGTATAAAAGAATAACAAATAATAACGGTAAAAGCACAAACATTACAGGATTAGCCCAAAAAGCTCCTATAAAATCTAATTTCGCTAACGAAATAAATAAATGAGTAGCTCCACAACCCGGACAATATAATCCTGTAATCTTTCTAAACATACAAGGAATGAATATTCCCGTAAATTTACACCATATTAAATATCCTATTCCAATCAGAAATAATGCTAATAACTTTAGCATCACTTCTTTAAATCGCTTAATCATTGCCATCAACGGGTTTATTTATTCTGTTTTGCATAAATACATTGTCATCAATAAATCTATTTATTTGGTCTTGAATCATTGCTTTTAATATTATCCTTGTAACTCCAAAAACTCCTAAACCCAAATAAATCCATTTATTATAAGTATCGTTCTTCTTACCTAACTGATAATTTATTTCATCTACGTTTTCTCCCATTTTGTATGCCCAATAGTTACCATATATACCACATGTAAATAAATCCAAAAGTAAAACCATACCGCCACTAGGCAAGTCTATATCTTTACTTATCCTTCTCATATCATTTGTTAACTTTACTAACCAAATCATATCATATATTCCACAAGTAAGAATTGATAACAATATACAAACAGCTATATCCTTTCTTTTTACCATCGTTGCCACCCCCTTTTTCGATAATTTGTATAATTATTTTACCATTTTCGATTAATTTTGTCAACGTTTTAGTTGTTCTTTTTCACATATTTTCTCAACATCTCAACAATTTTTATTATAACAATATTTTTATTGTCTTCCCTATAATTTGAAGTAACATTTATATTCGAATCCAAAGATATATTATTATCTTTATCATAAATGCTTATATATACGGTATTATCACTGTCGCTTGGATTCTCTCTATCTGGACAATTTAACGTACCTGTTACTCCTATACCATAATCAGAATTAGAAAACTTGCTTATAGCTTTTGCCATCTCTCTTGCAACTTCAATACTATAAACACCGTACATATTTATAATATGCTCCGGTACCCCCATTTTGACTTTATATTCATTACAATACGTAACTGCCGAAAATTTAAATACTTCTGAGGCCCCATCAATATTAGTTATTTGATTTGCTAATCCGCCTCCAGTACATGACTCCATACAAGATAATGTTTTACTATGCTCAGATAATCCTTTTATTAATAATATTAATTCCTTTTTTATATTCAATATTAACACTCCTATCATTATTTCAATAATCTTATTATCTCTTGTATATAAATACATTATTATAAAGCAAAAAATAAAGCACTTACTTATAAAAAGCACTTTATTTTTTACTTATATAAAATTAATATATTACATACTAAAAATTCAACTAATAATCTTCACTTGGTCCGCATCATAATTTACAGGCAAAACCTCTGAGTTATCGTCAAGCATAACCCTAACTTTTTTAGCCAGCACATTTTGTCCAATAACAGTCCCTATTCCCTGAGGAGTTTCAACCGTAGAACCTAATTTAGGAATATTACTTAATATTTCTAAATATGTATCCTCCTCGTACTTCAAACAACACATTAATCTTCCGCACGTACCAGAAATTTTTGTAGGATTTAATGATAATCCTTGATCCTTTGCCATCTTGATTGAAACTGGTTGGAAATCTTCTAAAAACGTAGCACAGCACAAAGGTTTTCCACATATACCTAATCCACCTAAAACTCTCGCCTCATCTCTTACTCCAACCTGCTTTAATTCAATTCTAACTTTAAAAATATACGCTAGATGCTTTACTAATTCTCTAAAATCCACTCTATTATCTGATACAAAATAAAATATTACTTTGCTCCTATCAAACATATATTCTACTTCTATTAATTTCATATCTAATTTATGTTCTTTAATTTTTTTTTCACATATTTTATATGCTTTTTTCTCTTTTTCCTTATTTTCTCGGTGCGTATTTATGTCTTCCTCGCTTGCTTTACGCAATATCTTTTCTCCATTATCATTTAATTCATCAAATTCTTTAGAATTTTTTATTATTACTACTTCTCCAAATTCTTGTCCTCTTTTAGTTTCTGCTATTACAAAATCTCCCGTTTTCAATTTAGTTTTATTCTGCAGGAAATATCGTATCTCTCCAATTTTTCGAAATCTTAATCCTATTACAGATGCCATATTCTCTCCTTAAATTTATATTTCTATCTTCTAAGCAACAACCGATTCCCTGAGCTTAGAACAAAAACAACTAATAAATAAATTATGATTCACGTTCATATCTATTAAATCGCACGCCCATAATAAAACTTCTACTATTTTTTCAATAGATAGCATATTCAAACTCTCTAAAATTTTTAAAGCATTTTGCTTATGACTACATTCAAAATCACTACTATATTTAATCACAATTGCGCTATTAAATATTTCAATTACTTGCTTTAAAATCTTTTTCAAATTATTTTTATCCTTAGGTAAAGATGAAGTAACTCTTAACATATCAAATTCTTTTTTCTCACTAATTGATGATACTAAATCTAATGCTATATTAATTATATCTTCGCTTTTATAATTATTTTCTGATTCAAATGAAAATATTTGTACCCTAGAAAGAATTGTTGGAATTAATAATTTCGAAGATTCACATAGCATTATAAACACAACATTTTTCGGTGGTTCTTCTAATATCTTCAATAATGCATTTTGTGCCTGCAACGTAAAAAGCCCACTATCCTTGATTATATATACTTTATAAAATGCTTCATTTGGCTTTATATAAACATCACTTATTAATTTACGTACTTCAGATACTCCGATAGTATTCATTTTTTCTTTACATTCAACAAGCTGAACATCAGGATGTATATTATTTTCTATCTTCTTACAAATTACACTCCTGCTATCAGAATCATTTATATCTTGACATATTATTAATTTTGCAATTTTAATTGATATATCAAATATTTTTCCCTTATCCTCACATTCCAATAAAACAGCATGAGGAACTTTACTATTCCTTATAGAATCAAATAAGTTATTAAGTTTATTATCAATACTTAGATATCTATCTTTCAAGCTAATTACACCTTTTCATATTGGTCTACGTCTAATACAAATATAGTAGCTCCACCAGTCGTAACCTCAAATGTTGGAGATATGTTTACATCTAAATCCATTGGCATTGCTCCAGACATTATATGGGTTCTCTTACTACTATATTGAGATATTATATCTATTACCTTACTTACCTTTCCATCCTCTACTCCAGTTAAAAGTGTTGTATTTCCAGCTCTTAAGAATCCTCCAGTTGTCGCGAGCTTCGTTACTTGAAACTTTTGTTCCGTCAATGCGTCCATTACTATATTGGCATCGTCTTTGCCTACTATTGCAAGAATTAATTTCACAATTTACCTCTCCCTTTAATTATTATCAAATTATATCTTTTATTTTACCACTTTTATATTATTAATTCTATAATTTATCAATATATCTCTCGTATAATCATCTATTAATTCACCAGGTATAACCAACGGTATTCCCGGTGGACAAGGGCATATCATCTCTGCCGCAACCCTATTTTTACTATTAATTACACCTATTACTTCGTAATCGCTAAATAATGCTTTTCTAATTGATATTTCCATTTTGGGAATTTTTAATTCTACACGATTAAAATTTATTTTATCTTTTACTTCTATATTGAAAATAGCCTTCTCTAATTTTTCCCAATCGCTTTCAGTATTAAACGGAGAAGGAATTAATACAATATTTGTATCATCATAAAATTCAGGTTCTATTCCTTTTTCATTTAGATATAATTTAAATTCTAGTCCTGTATAGCCAATCGAAGCTACATTCAGAGTAATTCTCGTAGGGTCACACATTATTTTATTATATTCAATACCTTTTTGATAAGCAATATCTTTAATTTTATTTACCCTATCTTCCACGTAAGAATATGATTCTTTACCATATTTACAAAGCCATTCTCTACACAAATCAATAGATGCCATTATAGGATATGACGGACTCGTTGAACCAAATAATCCCATTGTACTTTTAGATTTTTCTATAAATTTTTTATTTGATATATGTAAAACCGCTCCGCCTGTCATTACAGGCATAGTTTTATGTAGTGAATCTGCAGACATATCTGCTCCTAAAGATATTGGATGTAAATTTTTTTTTGTAAATTTCAAGTGTGACCCATGTGCATTGTCCACTATCAATGTTACTCCATGCTTTTTACATATGCAAGATATTTTTCCTATATCAGAAATAGTTCCATAGTAATCGGGACTAGTTATTAATACCGCTTTAACATATCTATTTGCCTCTAATTTCTTATCTATATCGTCACAGTCTACCGGCCCTGGTATGTACTCGTTATAAGAATTTTCATTATTTACCCATATTGGAGTTATATCGAGTAACGCTAATGTTGAAATTACAGATTTATGTACATTCCTACTTATTAAAATTTTTCCTCCAATAGGTACACTAAGTGCAATCATAGTTTGTATGCAAAGCGTATTTCCTCCAGCCGAAAAAATCGTTCTTTTAGTGCCAAAAAGTTCTTGCATCTTGATTTCAGATTGAAGTATTGCACCTTTAGGATTATATAAATCATCAGTTTCTTCTAATTCCGTTAAGTCAAATTTAATCATATCTTGATTAAACATACTTATTCCTTTATGGCCAGGTGTATGAAAAGAGACTCTGTTGATTTTTATATATTCATATAATTTTTCATAAAGCGATAATTTCATTATTCTTTTATCCTCCTAATGAAATTAATTATAACATAAAAAAGAGCTGATATTAATATCAACTCTTTTTACGTTATTCTATCAATGGTTTGTGGATGCAAGCACCATTTTTCTAATATCTGCAATCATTTCGTTAACGTCCTCTTTCGCGAAAGAAAGTTCGCTCCTACATGTAAACCCGTTACCGCTGCCACTATAACTAACTTTAGGATTATCTTTTGTCAAAATCATAACGAAATTACCGCCCGCTTTTTCGAAAAGCTTTAAAGCTTCATAAGAAGATTTGAGAGCATTTCCCGCTTCCCCAAGTACTAATTCTGTAGCATCCATAGCCGACATTTGTTTATTTTTCACTAAGTCTGAAAAAAATCCTTTTATACATGTTGCAATATCATTTTTATCACAATTTATATAACTCATCAACTGTGATATATCTAACTTTTTCACTTTAGCCACCATCTCAGCAGTAATTGGCAATGTCACTTTTACCCAATCACCTTCTCCACCAAGTTCAATCGTCATTCCGTCTAGTGTTTTTTTATAAGTACCCATATTAATTCCTCCTTTATTTTTATCGTTAATTGCAATCAACAATTATATTTTACACCAAAAAACATTTTTGTTAATATAATTATAAAAAAAACAATTATTTTGCGAATTGTTCACAAAATAATTGTTTAATATGTTACTTCCGTACCAGTAACAGAAATATCAATATTTGTATTAATATTATATCTGCAGCTTTTTATCATTCTTCCCCAATCTTCTATTCCTTTAAAATATTTTGGATTTTTATTCATAAGTATTTTTCCAAAATTAAATATATCGCTGCCATATTCCATTATAACCTTATATATTGTTCTTCTAAACAAGTCATTTATATTGGCAATTAATTGGTTTTTTATCAAATTCTCCTTACCATTCATATCTCCCTCATTTAGCTTTTCTATCTCGAAAATACCTATATCTAAATCTAAATTAACTGTAAATTCTGGTACGTCTGATATATACGTCTTTATCTTACTCGTTGAATCGTTAATCACACACGTTACTTTTCTTCCATCATCGAGTTTTAGTAGGTAATTCTCACCTTTACTTCGCCCATTTATAAGCTTTATTCCTAAGCTTTCATTCTCATCACAAAATCCTGAAAGTGTATCCCCATAAAATACTGCTATGCCATCTTCTATAATCGTGGGAGTCTCCCCTTGCGTTATACTTAGTGCAGTAGCACTGGGCTGTGAATTCACATCATGTAAAGCTCCTACAAAATGTACAATATCAGATTTATCATCTATTAAATCGCTAATATCCTTAGATTGTATAAAATTTTCTCCCGATTTACAACTTAACACGTCCTCTGCTTTTCCTCTGGCTATACATATCTTAACGTTAGGTCTCGATTCATAATGTCTTATAAAAAAATCTATTATCTTATTTATTCCATCTTTAGCTGCGTCCTCGCCTATAACTATCATTATATTCTGAGAATACAAAGGTTCAAGTCCTGTACGTTTAGATATTGTGTTCAATGCACTCATAACTGATTCTCCGTTTAACGATATTACTTTAACATTAGGTCCTTCCTCGCTGGTAGTATTTTGATAATCAAAAGATTGTACTGTTATTTTATAGCCTTCATTTTCTTTATCAACACCTATTCCTTGTACTATAATCTTTTGATGAAGTTGTGAAGAATCCGAGCATCCACACAAAAAAAGCATTGGCATTATAATAAAAAATAATGATATAGTTTTAATTCTCATGCCTTTACCTCCTTTCTATTTTTTATAAGCTTAAATATAAGAAGTATAAGTGGAATTATAAATGCTGTTAAAACAGTTATACTTAATAAGAACATATTATTGGATATAAACTTATATATATAATCTTTTCCAAAGCACATGCTAAGTATAAATACTATTAATGATATTATAAAAAGCGAACCGCTCCTATTTTTTATTTTAAACACTTTATTCGTACATTCTGCCGATATCATCAAAAATAGCGATATTTTTACAAATACGCCCATTGTCCAAACTCCTAGATACAGAGCATCCATATGCTGTAATGAACTTAGTTTTGCAATACTTGCTGCGGTATATACTGGAAACAGTTGCGTATCTAGAAAACTTCCCAATGCCCCAACGATTAATACTATTAAACACGCAATTAAAGCATATATAGACACATTCCAAAAAAGTATACCCTTTTTTATACTTCCCTTCGCCTTGGGTATAAGCATCGCCATTGCCGGAATACACGACGTACGGGAAATCATATATAATACGCCGTTCCACATTGAGCTTGTACCATTATAAAGTAAAGGTTGATAATTTGTAGCTTCTAAGCTGCCCATTAAAGATATAATTATAAAAAATATTGATAATCCAATTACAAAAAGTATTATACCTGAAGTTCTGGCAAGTCCTTCTATTCCACGTGAAGCACCATACCATGACGATAAAATTACTGCTATTGATAATGCTACTGTAGAAATAGGGGGATTAATTACATTAGATACAAAATCTATAAACACGCTTAAAGTATATGAACAAACAAAAATATAATATATTATATAAATAAATGTAATTATAGTCCCAGCTTTGCCCATTAAATTATATGAAGTATCAACTATGTCGAATTTCTTTTCTGAAGAAAAAAGGGAATAAACCGGTATTACAAGTAAAAATGTAACTATAAATGATATACCAGCAGATAAAATGTGGTCCCACATACTTGTACTATTTGAAAGCCTAAGGCTATACGTCATACTTACTATTAATCTACTTATAAATAACATAGAAAATAATTGGGGTACAGTTATAACCGCTTTTTTTGTCTTTGTCATTATCACACCTCTTTATTTCTTTACATTTGAACCCGGCATATCTTGTACGTCATAATCCTTTTCAGCAAGTATTTTCCATCCGGCCCGCACTGCTACATCTCTCATTCCTAACGCACTAAACGGAGATATTGGTGCTGTGAATGGTATGCCGTAATTACTTTTCGAGCAAATATTTACAAGTACAACGGATAAAAGAAGCATTATACCCCATATTCCTAATGTTCCTCCTACAATTATAAAAATAAATCTTAGCATCGCTATAGGTTCATAAAGATTAGGGATTACGTACGACGATATTGCCGTTAAAGCTACTACCATTAACGTTGGAGCTCCTATCAAACCCGAACTTACGGCTGTTTCTCCTATAACTAATGCCCCTACGATACTTACGGCGTGGCCAAGTGGACGAGGTAATCTCAATCCAGCTTCTCGCATTATTTCGTATATAAAATGTATTAAAAGAGTTTCTATTACAAGTGGAAATGGTGTTGTTCCTACTGCAATAGCAATTTTATTTAATAGTGCACTTGGAAATAGCTCTGGATTAAACGTACCCAATCCAACATAAAGTCCTGGTAATAATATAGAAATAAAAAAAGATATATATTTTAGCCATCTTGTTAATGTTGCAAAATAAGGTCTTATAGCATAATCATCCAGATGCTGAAAATATTCTATAAACAAATACGGTACTATTAATGCATTGGGAGTACCATCAACTAATACCGCTACCCTTCCTTCTGATAGTTTTCCGCATATCGTATCTGGTCTTTCTGATATTCCAACACTACTAAAAAGCGATAA
>CADBQS010000109.1 GCA_902796915.1 uncultured Ruminococcus sp. | reverse complement strand
GCGTCTTTATTTTGTCCATGTAAAGATAATAGCATAAACTCTTTGTAAATATTATCGTCATCAATACCGGCGATATTTTTCCAAGTTACGGCTCCACCTTCGGCAGTGGTAAAATTCTTAACAGCGTGGAATGAGAAGCTCGTAAAATCGGCAATACTTCCACACATTTTACCATTTTTCATAGAACCGAATGCATGAGCAGCATCAGCAATCACGGCAACTCTACCAAGTTTTTGATGTATTTCATTATTAGAGCTGAATAAATTCTTTTTAGCTTCAACAATACTGAAAATTCTATCGTAATCGCAAACAACGCCACCTAAATCTACAGGTATAATAGCTTTTGTTTTTGAACTAATAGCCTTTTCAAGCATATCGTAATCCATTTCATAAGAATCCTTTTGCGTATCTATAAGCACAGGCTTGGCCCCTACGTGACAAATAACACTACAAGAAGCCGTATAAGTATAAGCACTAGTAATAACCTCATCGCCCTCACCAATACCAAGTAATCTTAAAGTAAGCTCCATGCAAGCCGTAGCGGAGTTAAGACAAACCGCTTTTTGCGTATTACAAAACTTTGCAATTTTATTTTCAAACAATTTAGTTTTAGGCCCGGTAGTAATCCAACCCGAACGCAAGGTTTCACTTACTTCCTTTATCTCATCATCTGAAATATCAGGAGGAGAGAATTTAATATTATATCCCATAAAAAAATCCTTCTTTACAAAAAAATCTAATGTTTTTTAATTACGGCCAAAACTGTAAGAATCATAATCTTTATATCATATATAAAACTAAAATTACGAATATATTCAAGATTTATCTTCATTTTATCCGGTAAAATATTATTGACATAAAAATCATCAGTATTTTGACTTTGACTTATTAATTTATCTTCATTTTTGAACGCAATACTAGCGGGAGAAGTAATGCCAGCAGGTAAAAGTAAAGTAGCTAACATTTCTTCAGAATACCTGTCAACATATTTTTCGACTTCTGGTCTTACACCAACAAAGGACATTTGTCCTAAAAGTACGTTAATGAGCTGAGGAAATTCATCAATTCTAAATTTGCGAAGCCATTTACCGCAATTAGTAATTCTTGAATCAGAATCGGAAGTAACTTGAGCCCCAAGACTTTCTGCATTATAAACCATTGTACGAAATTTAAATATTTTAAATACCTTGCCATATTGAGTAACCCGTCTTTGAGTAAATAAGATGGGGCCTTTAGAATCCATTTTTATTAAAATAGAAATAATAATGTTAATAGGTAAAAGTAGAATTAAAAGTATTAAAGAAAAGAATATATCAAATAATCTTTTAACAATAAGACTAAATTTTTTGTTATTTAAAACATTAAAATATTCGAGAATAGACTTATTCTGCATAAAAGGAGGAAGCTCTGACCAATTTTTTAAAAGCATAATATCAGTCCTCATAAAAAATTAAAAGATGAAAATGCAAATAAATCAAAAATGATTATACAACTTAATACAGTATATTTCAATGTATATCAAAGCTAAGCGATATAATTAGTGAATATATGTCGAAAATTTTCGAATAAATAATTATTAATAGTGATAAATATTAGTATTAGATATATATATTATATCATAAAATAACTAAACTAATTTGAATAAAAAGTGGATAAAGAGGATATTATAAACTTAAAGTTACATATAAAAAATAGGAGGAAAAAAATAAATGCTTATATCATTGATAAGGACAATAATTTTATACATAGTAATAATAATTGCCGTAAAATTGATGGGGAAAAGACAAATAAGCGATTTGCAAACCTCTGAATTAGTAGTAACATTTTTGATATCGAATATAGCTGCAATACCAATGCAAAATACAGCACAACCTCTTTTGAGTGGATTTATACCCATTATTATATTAGTATGCTGCGAAATATTTGTGTCAGTACTTATGTTAAAAAATACAAAATTTAGACAAGCTGTATGTGGTCGTCCGGTGGTAATAATAAATGAAGGAAAGATAGATCAAGATGCCCTAAAAAACTTAAGGATGAGTACAGAAGATTTATGTGAACAACTTCGCCAATTAGATGTATTTACTTTACAAGATGTAGCTTTTGCAATAATAGAAACGAATGGAAAAATGAGTGTACTCAAGAAATCAGGTAAGCAGCAACCTGATGCTTCAACTTTGGGAATAGTAATACCGGATAATGGAATAGAAACGGTAGTAGTAAGCGATGGTGAAATATCGGATTTTTCGTTAAAACTGTGCGGTTTAACAAAAGATTGGGTCTATGGTATAATACAAGGACAAAACGTAAAGCTGGAAGACATATTCATAATGACAGCCGATAAAACAAAAAATTATAACATAATAAAGAAAGAAGTGAAAACATGAAAAAAAGAGTTATAATAGTAACGCTATTACTGATATTTTCCATAGGAATTTGTTTATATGAACTTTATAATATTAATAATATATCTAAAGAATCAATAGAAAATTTAAAAACTATGCAGATGTATGTGGAACAAGAAGATATGGAATCCGCGCAAACGCTTAGCGAACAAACCAAGGAGTTATGGGATAAAAACAATGTAATGTTAACAATATTTATACAGCACCAGTACGTAGAAGATATATTACAAACCTTAAACGTAATGGATACGGCTCTAAATATAGAAGAAACATCAGATTTTTTTACCGAGAATACAAGAGCGATATTACAAATCTCAAAGTTTAGTCATACAGAATTTCCGAAGATAGAAAATATACTATAACATATTGACAAAACAAATATAATGCTTTATAATTAGTTGTGAATTTTATCTAAATAATAGAGGTGGTTATAGTGAATGCAGTAGAATTATATTCAAGTGAAGATTTTGTAAAGCAGCTTTTGATAATGAAATCGGAAAGAGAAGTAAAAAAAGAGCTCAGAGATAAAAATTTAAACTTAACGGACGAAGAATTTGAGGAGCTAAAAAGGGCTTTGAGAATGGTAATAGAAAAAAATGGCAATATAGTAGATGACTTAATGGATCAAGTCTGTGGTCCTAAATGGACAGATGGTAATGATACTAATGTAGCTATAAGAGCAATAGTACATAAGGCAGGAAAAATAATATCCGAATTTCCTTTTGATTTTTATAGACAATTTGGGAATGTATGGTTTAAGGAGAAGAAATTCAAAGGGATAATATAGCATCCATATAAAAGTCAATATTTTATAGTATTAGAAACTACGTATTTTAGCGTAGTTTCTATATACAAAAAATTAACCACTAGATTACTAGTGGTTAATTCATGTTATTCTATAATTAAGAAATCAGTAAACCCTGTCATAGAAAAAACATCGAGAACATCTGCAGATACGTTTATTAATTTCATACTTGAATTAGGCATATCGTTGATTCTCTTCTGAGCATAAAGTACGGTTCTTAATCCAGCACTACTGATATATTCAACATCTTTAAAATCCAAAACAAGGTTTAATGCTGGCTCAGCAAACAATAAATCTAGTTGTTCCTGAAGTTCAGGAGCTGTTTGAGTATCGATTCTTCCTCTAATAGTTAATGTGATTTTTCCTTCTTCTGTAATTTTTTCTAATTCCATTTTAAAATACCTCCTATTAATTTTTACTAGTAGTAATGCCTTTGATTAATTTTAACTTGTTTTTGCTATCTTCATACTTATATTCAATTTTATCCATAAGATGCTTAACCATAAATATACCCAATCCACCGATTTTACGTCTTTCAGCGGGTCCAGATACTATAGGATTTTTCATCTCAAGAGGATTGAATTTTGGTCCTGAATCCACAAATGTAATATGAATGCATTGTTCTTCAGGCAGATACTTGAATTTGATTTTTACTTCACCCGGATGTAATTTATAAGCATGTTTAGAAATATTTGTGTGAATTTCTTCACAAGCAAGATAAAACTTTTTCTTTTGACTTTCATCAATATCAATATTTTCAAAGCTTTGATTTAGAAACTCAAATACCTCATTCCATCTTCTATCATCAGGTGATACTTTAAGCTTAATTTTAGATTTAAATATAAAAACTCACCCTCCCATAAATATAAGTTATGTATATACTATCATATAATACAAAAAAAATCAAGTAAATAATGCAAAAAAATAATTATTTTTTAAATTTATTTAGTTAAAAATCAGAAGCTTTGTTGAATTATGGATTATGAGTAAACAATTTTAAAAAATAAAAAAATCTGTATCGCCATAACTAATAGTTTGCACAGACGACACAGTAAATATATTATTTATTTTTAAATATTTCTGAAATAATAGAATTTGTAATATGATTTAATTTTTTATAATCCATAGCATTAATATAAGGTTTTTCTAATAAATCATGAGTAGCCTTTGCTTTATTGAGATTTATAATAGCCTCATTCATTAATTCGCGTTCTATTCTTCTGTTAAAGGATAGCCTTTGCTTACGTGAAGATATTTTATCGCTGTCTAAAAATCTTTTAGTATTTATTTTCTTATAATCCTTTAAAAGGGGTAAGGGATGCCATGTGTTGGAAGTGACGAAAGAGGTATCTAATTTAGGTATAAAAATAGCCTCAATTTTGTTTGCTGGATTCATAGGGCAGTAACAAGAAATAGTATCGAGTCCATAATCTAAAGCATCAATTCTTATATTAGAAAGTATCTCGTTTCCAACGGGACCGTATTCATCGTCAATAACGAATATGTTAGAGCTTAAATTTAAAACTGTATCTTCAAAAAATACGATTCCGTCCGGAGTAATTCCGCTTATGAAGCGAATCTTATCTTTGCCGGATTCACCTAAAGGCTTTTTAAATAATTTTTTAGATAATCTCTTTGTATAAGCTTTTATTTTAGGTAAATCCATACTGGAGGAAACAATTTTAAAGGTATCGTTTTCAATGGAACCGCATGCTTCAAGATATCTTTTGGAGCGCTTATGAAAACTAGAATTTTGATTTGTAAGTTTAATAATGTCATCACTGACGTCTGTTAGTTTATTATTATCCCAAGCGGAGCCTAAATTTATTATTTTTTCAGATACTCCCGGATATATAGGATCTAAAGTATGTGGAGCAGTACCATCTACGATACAAACCTTAATTGTTGGAAAAATTACAGCATCCAAAGAGTTAGGGTCAGAAGAACAATAAATTAATTCTAAATCAATACCTAATTTTTCTGCGGCTTTAGCAGCTTTTTTCATGAGAGTAGATTTACCCGTTCCCGGTCCACCTTTTAATATGTAGCAAAACCAGGAATCTTCCGGGTCATATAATTGGTCAAATCTTGATACAAAACCCTTTGGAGAGTTTGCACCAAGAAAAAATTTTGCGTGATTTATAAAATTTTGCATTAAAAAACGCCTCCTATCAATAGCTATTTTATGAAAAAGGAAGCGTATGTGTCACAATGAATAAATAAGGTTAGGATTTTAGGTATTTATAAACTTGCTTTCAGCATATCCAACTTTAGAACCATAATTTACAACATACCAATCTTCCCATTTGCCAACAACTTGAACACGATCTCCTTGAGGCACGGTAGCAATAATGTCAGCGTTAAGATTTGGCCTATTTAAGATATTAAAAGTAGTGTTAGCCGTACCGTTGATAGGAGTAATGGGCTCTACGAAAGGAATGCCAAAATATTCAGTAAGCGACATAACAAGATTACGTGCAATATTTTCTATGTTATCCCTAATCCATTGGGCATCCTGGGGATTATCGTGATAAGCTACTTCTATAAGTACGGCCGGAGCCTTTGTACGTCTAAGTTCAGCAAGGGAAGTAGTAGGCACAGTCTTAACCTTGGATGGATCTGGATAAATATTTTTAAAATTTTGGGCTATTATGTCCGCAGCTCTCTTACCGTTAGTACTATTTGCATAATAATATACGTCTGTACCTTGTATTTTACCGGCTAAAGCCTCGGGAGCAGCATTTGAATGTAGGGCAAGATGTAAATCATAATTACCCGCATTAGATTGAGCAATAGCCTCGGATAGCTTTTGCGAGGGTTCGTTACGCGAATATTGTATTCCACTGGCTCTTAAGTAAGGAATCATCTCGTCGGCGATAAGATTCATATAATATTCCTCATTACCGCCATCTACGTAAGGATTAAATTCCTGCAAAGATGGACTTAAAAAAATAGTTGGCATAAAATCACTCCAAAAAAATAATTGTACTCATTACATATGTATGAATGGGGACAACATAAAATGAAAACAAAATAATGAACAAAAAATTAAAAGTTGCATTTTTTTTTTGTTTATTATATAATATTTATGCCAAATAAATTTTAGGAGGAGATTGAAATGGGAAATATTAAGTATGAAGGGGTAGATTTATTTAGTCAAGCTGGTATAAGTGAGATTGAAAAAGATATCCAAGATTTAGAAAAATATTTTAAGTTTTTTGGAGATAAAGACAACAAAAGTAAGAAAATGTTAATTATAACTTATGTAAAAGGTAAAGAAGGAAATATTTTAGAAAAGTTGGAAAAACGTTTTAACAAGAGAAAAGAATATTTAATCGATAGGCTTTGTCAATGCATTGAATATTATATATTAGATAATGAACATAAAAAATTAGAAAAAATAGAAGAAACAAAGCGAAAGGAGCTTGATGATCTTGATAAAAGCGTGAGTACAGCTAGGCTGAGCGTGATAGAAGCAGCGAAAAATTATCCACCAGTTAAAGGGATGAACGGAGAAATGGAATACTCGAAAGAATACTCAAGTGCAGTAGGTATTTTGGAATACTATAAAAATCTTAAAAAAACTAAATCAAAGGATGTAAAAATGGCAGAAAAAGATACAATAGCCGGTGCTCAAGCTCGAGAAGGCTGTCACTCGGGCGTTGATATAAGTTTGGGAATAGATGGAATTATAGAGTCTATACGCAAAGATAATGTTAAGACAGATGACAAAGATATAAGTGGTGTAAAAATAAAAAGAAAGACATTGCAGTTTACTTTAGCTTTTTTGGAACCTTACGATAAGTATGTTTATAATATAATTTGGTTGTTGTATAATCTGGAACAAGGTAATGAAAAAAACGAGAAGTTGATGCAGAAAATTGATGATATAAAATTTAAACTTATTAAAATTAGAAAACAAATATTTAAAAATGATAAAGAAATTATAGAAAATCTTAAGAAAAAACTTGAATACAAAGTTATAGTGGATAAAGCTAATGAATTAACACCCGATGACGTTAAAATACGCAAATCATGTGAATCTTTAGTTTCAGATTTGGATGTGAATAAATACCTATGATAAAGTAAGAATTTTATTAAAAAACTCCTTAGAAGAAACCTTATTAGTCCTAATGAATCTACATAGCCCAAAAAGGCAATCTGGGTCTTTAGATATTTTATTCATTTTATTTTCACAAATAAAAGTAGCCTTAAATCCTATCTCTTTTAATATTTCAACAGATATATCGCTTACTGCTCCGAAGGGATAAACAAAAGCAGTAGGCGTTGTTTTTGTATGCTTAGTGATTTCATCTTGCATTTTAGATAAGTCCTTAACGAGAGTTTTTTTGTAATCACTATTGGATTCAGACTTCATCTTTTTGGAACCTATTCTCGATTTATTATTAGAATGAAGATTATAAGAATGATTTTGTATTTCTACTAAACCGGAATCGACCATTTCACATATATCATTCCACGTAACATGTGAATATGCAGCATTACGTTCGTCTATTTTACTATATTGTTCTGTACATTTACCAATGGGAGCCAAAACCATCTTACTATCATATTTTTTCAAAAGAGGAAAAGCATAAAGATAATTATTATAATACCCATCATCAAATGTAAGCATGATAGGCTTTGGGGGTAAGGGTATATCGTTATATACATAATCTATAAGATCTTTAAC
This sequence comes from uncultured Ruminococcus sp., assembly GCA_902796915.1. Lineage (GTDB taxonomy): Bacteria > Bacillota > Clostridia > Oscillospirales > Acutalibacteraceae > RUG14215. The sequence goes on along the minus strand of CADBQS010000109.1, from coordinate 1,544 downwards.
GAATATGGTAGTATATCCATTATCCTTTAGGTAACGTAAATCGCTGTCGAATAAATCGGGAGAAATCATAAATTTATTTTGTAATTTTTGTTCTTTTATTAATCCATGATACATTATCAAAGGAACCTCAATAGAATCCTCTTGCATGCTTGAATTTTCAACCGTACTTTTTGGTAATATTTTAGCAAAAGCAACAGCGAATCCGATGATGCATAGAAATAAAAAGCAAATTATGTGTAAGGCATATTTTTTCAAATAAATATTAAAATACATTATTGACCATCCTCTAAATCATTTTGAAATATTGGTTATCAATAATGTATATGCACGATATTTAATTTAATTATTTTTTTGATAGTAGATTATTTGTATCTGCGGCTTTTAGATTTATTATTAAATTAATAAGCAAATTTTGATTTGTTTTGAATACTTTAGCGACTTGTATATTTCCATTAGGATTATCATAACCTTTTATTAAATATTTAATCAAGTTACTGGGGTTATTTGTATAACAAACTTTTAAGCATTTTATGAATGGCAATATATTTAAATCAAAGTAGTTCATATTTTTCACAGTTTGTAAATATTGAGCTTCTAATTTTTTTAAATTAGTATTTTTAATTTTTTTTGCCACATTTGAACGACTTTCTATATATTTATTTAAAGTTGTAGGGACTTTGTTAAATAAATTACTTACAGTGTGACGAAAAGGTTTAAATACTTTTTCAACATCATTTTTATAATTTTCAAGAAAATCTTGAGGAACTTTGCTCTGCCTTCCTTCGTTAGTAATATATTTGTAATCTGTAATGAATTTATTTATCATTACACATCTTTTTGAATTAAATACATATGCAATATTGTGATAAATTTTTGTCATGTTTTCTTTAATAATTGGATTAGTTAAAGTATTGATTTTTTGAAGTAGTGATTTATTTATTTTTGAATTTGCTTCTTGATATAGTTTATTAAGGTTTGGTGTATGCTTTTCTATATACGCTAGTTTATCTGTATAATAAATATAAGTATTCATACTATAATGAGATAATGCAGAATCTAACTTTTTTAAGTGTTCTTGAAATATCATTTTTATTTCTTTCAAGGTATCTATATCGCATCCTATATTTGATTGCTCGATCTTAGTACTTTGAATTTGTGATTTTAGATTTTTTAGTTCTTTATTAGCACTATTATTAATATTTTTTCATCATGAATAAAATTTTTTAAAATTTTTTTATAATTTTGAATTGTATTATTATTTAATTGTTGCTTTTCAATTTCAGTAAATTTGTCAGATGTTTTTATATTATCTAGAACATCGTTTATTGTTTTAAGATTATTTATTAAAGTATTTACTATTTGTATTTCTTGTTTCTGTTTTTGTTCTATTTCCAATGTTTTTTTAGATTTAAAAAAATCCCAAAATCCCATAAAAAATACCTCCTTAAATATATTTTTATAAATATTATATAATACATTTGCGAATATGTCGATAGTTTTAGAAAAATTTTATAATTTTCTACAAAAAAATTACATTTCAAATT
>CADBQS010000108.1 GCA_902796915.1 uncultured Ruminococcus sp. | reverse complement strand
TATCTTATCACCTTTTCGAGTTCTTGTCAACACCTTTTTTATTTTTTCTTTTCGGTGTTTTCCTCTCTCTCGCTTCGGCTTTTATATACTATCACATACCTTTCTCATCTGTCAACTACTTTTTTTACCTTCTACCTTTTTTATCCTTTTTTCTTTTGTTCCTCTATTTTTTAGTGTTTATTGTACAATCATTTTAATCATCACCTACTTTCTCTAGTTCCTTTATAATATCCTCTTTAAAGTTTTTAAACTCTTCGTTATCTTTTATATTATATTTATCTATTCTATATACAGGCTTTTGCAGCTCTAATCCTCTTTCTTCACATGCCTTTTGCAACTCATTTTCTTCCATTTCAGGTTTTACTTCACATCCGTAATAAGTTCCTACTGCCATAACCTTTCTTGAAGCTTCGTCTTCCTCTTTAATGGTATCCAGCCATGGTTTTATATCGCGTACTTCCGTAGTTTCCAAATCATATACTAATACATTAACGTCAGAGCCTTTTAAAAATTCAGGGTATAAATTTAAATATTCCTTATTACTGCTAATACTCATCATTGCAACTTTTTCTTCTTTTCCGTTTATTTCCTCCTCCGGTACCTTCAAATTTATTAAATTTTGTGATAATAGATTTGCTTGTGAAACTGTACGTTCATAAGAGGAATAAAGTTCTTCACTAAAATTATTTGATAATGCTATCTTAGAGTAATCCTCATTGCCCAAGAAGCAAACCTTTTTTCTCTTATTTTTCTTGATTTCATTGTTAATATTTTTTGTATCATCATTATTTATTAACTCAACAGCTTCATTTTTATTATTATTCCTTGTCATAACTGCTAAACAAGATGCTATTATTCCTGCTGTACCTATTGTACCAATTCCTACTATACCATTTTTATACTTATTCCATAGGCTTAATTTATCTTGTTCTTTAACCGTAGACTCACTTGTATTACTATCTACATTGACTACTTTATAGGAAGCATAACTTACTGTTTTTAAAGAGGTATTAAATATCAACGCATACACCATTGCTAAACTTGTACAAACTAATCTTTTAATATAATTAACATTCATTTAAATCACCTCTGTATCTTTGTTAATTATATTTTACTACTTTTATAATAATTTGTCAATGTTATTTTAACAATTTTAATAAAATAATGATTATATTATTGTTAATGATGTTCACTTTCGCAGTATGTATAACTGATTTTTATTATGTATTGCATAGCACAAAATCAAGGTGAGATATTAACTCGTTCTCAAAAGTTCTTTTACTATTTGTTGTTTTGGACATATCAAGAAGTGTTATATCATGCTTAATCATATTTATATCTCTACATCTCGTATAACACCCTGTCAATCCCTCTAATCTGCCTACTGTGTAGCTATTTTTAATCTCTTCATTATAAGTTCCCACAAGCATTAAATTCCTGGATGAACTTCTTTCGGATTCTATTATATCTAACCATTGTTCTATATCATTTTGACGATTGTATGTATGATTATCTAAATCAAGCATTAAAATATTCATATCACTATTTTTCATGTAACTGTGTTTCATCATGTTTCCTATTTTATTTTTCGGTACGTTATATAATGATATATTAAAATTTTTGCCATCTTTTGTACCAGTAATTTTAAAGTGATTCCCTTTATCATTCATCATATTGGAAAACTGTTTTTCATCACTGTTTCCGATTATACATACCTTATAATTATTTGAATCTTTTCCGTCTTTACCATTCGTACATTTACTTATTATAACTCCTATAATTCCCGCTGTAGCTACACCTGACGTACTTGAACCCAATATTATCCATTTTTTATATTTTTCCCATAATCCAGATTTATTTTCTGAAACAGATTCAGAGTTCACATCCTGTGTATTCTCGGCTTTAACCTTGATAAAATCTAAAATCGAAAATTGCATTATTAGCATTATTGTCCATGAAATAAATTTTAACATTATATTATTTTTTCTTTTTAATAACATAGTAAGCACAACCTTTCTTTTTTATTTACATCTATCATCAGAAATTAAGTCTAAACTAGATAATAGCTTTTCTTTTACTTGCGTTATACTTTGTTTGCCGTCATTTTTATTTATCAGCAATATATCTCCTATCGGGTTTATATCTTTGCTAAATGAAAACTCACATAATTGTAATTTTTGTTCTAAATCTCTTACTAAATCTTTATTGTCAATATTATTTTTATAAGCCGCAATTGTTACTAAATCATTAGAAACGTTTTTATTCTTTTTTCTTGCCCTTGTAATAATTTCAGCCCAAGATTCAATATCATTTATACAATCTTCCCTATCAGAATCTAAATCCAGCATAAGAATATGTAACTTACTATTTGAAAATAAACCTGAAGCATTATCTTCGTATTTTTTCAAATGTTCTATATTAAAAATATTTAATTTTACTTCTTTATCTTTCCAATCCTCATCTATCCTTACTATTTCACCATTTAATCTCAGTCCACATTTATCAGACTCCCCTCCGTTATTTAAAATATCTTCCCAAACGTTAACTGAATTTTTTCCCATTGCACAAAGCATATAACATTTCGTTAATTTATTATCATCACTATTACTCTTGTTAAATGCTTTCTTACTCGCCAGACATATCACAACTCCCCCTACTATAGCTGTGCTCGCTCCGGCAATCACATGCTTTTTGTATTTGCCCCAAAAGTTCTCTGCTTTTGCTTCCTCTTGACTTTTGACTTTCTCACTTATTTGCGAGTTAACTTGATAAATTGGTAAAAATACAATCTGATTAATAAATATTATTAGTAGCGATATAAATTTCAATACAATATTTTTATATTTTTTGAATAACATATATATCACATCCTTATTTATTTTGTTTATATTCTACTACACTCTTATCCGCTTGTCAACCTTTTTTTAATATTTTTATAATATATAAAAAACCTATACTTTACTTAAAAGTATAGGTTTTCATCAATATATAAATAATTTAAGTTAATCTTAAAATATTATCTTTTAAATTCTTTCCCTCTTCACAATTTTTATCTCTGGATATCAAAAAAACCGAAGGCGTTAATACTTCCCATTCTAGCGCAAATTTATTCAAATTTACTATAGCCTTGATGCGATTTGCTTTATCTTCATCAATATTCTCTCCACTACATGTACACACAAATATCGTTCTTTTATCTTTAGCGTACTCATGTATAATATTTTTCCAATTATCTATTTCCCTTTTTATTTCATCTATATTTGCATCTAAATCAACTGCAACAATATTTAAACCAGGCGTAGATTCAATCGAGAACTTGGAAATAAAATCTAGTTTTCTATCGCTCGTCATAAAAAACATATTTACTGCTTTAGCGATTCCATCGCGTTGTCCTTCCATTTTAAAAATCCTCATACCTTGTCCCTTAAAATCAAAATCTCTATTCTCAAATCCCAACGCCTCAAATATTGACTCTTTCTCCACATGTCCTAATACATGCACGTTGGGAATATCAAAATCAATTTCATCAGTATAGCCATCATTTTTTTCTTTATTCATATTGCTTAACGATTTTAATACAAAGCCTGCGCCCGTAACTGCTACTCCTGTCAATAAATATTTCTTAGCTTTACTCCACATACTATCTTTTTTACTACATGATATATCTTTTTTATTATTATCTATCTCTTTAGCTAATACATTGTTATAAGTAAAAAAACTACTTAAAAGTGTTATTACTAAACTTAATGAAATAATATTTATCTTATGTTTTCTACGTCTTATTTTTAACATTATTTTCTCCTTATAAAATAATTATTTAATTCTCAACAGCAAATAATACTATAATTTAAAATACAAAAATGAGCTATACTATAAAATAGTATAACTCATTTCTTTAATTTATTCAACCCTTTTCAAACAAAAAATTAACAATTTATCTTTCTAAATATAAATCTACATTTTCTTCAGCAAGGCAAAAATCACCTTATTCACCGGGAATCTCTGGAGTTGTTACATACTACTCATCAGCTGGCTTCTCTTCTGGCTTCTTCTCTTCTTTTGGAGTTTGATCATCAACGCCATCAGCTGGCTTCTCTTCTGGCTTCTTCT
>CADBQS010000107.1 GCA_902796915.1 uncultured Ruminococcus sp. | reverse complement strand
TTTCAGTTTAGCACACTAGGCTGTTTTTTCACCGGTTAACCTTTTTAGAACCTCGCGACTATCGCGTGGTTTTCTATATACAATAAACAGCCAATTAAGTGGCTGCTTGTAAAATATTTGCGGTTGGCAGACTTCTCAATATTTCTTGAGAAGTTGCTAGTATCATATCCTTTTAAGGCTTGTGCATACCACCAGTTCCACTGGTGGTTTTGATTTTACATTATTCCTCTAACACAAGTTCCATTTTGATTATAAGAGCATGTGGAGCACGATTTACATAGATTATTATATCTACAATCAACCTTATGAGTTCTCCCTACTCCTCCTTTAGAACCACACTCCACACACTTCCATGTACTACAATTTTTTCCTTTGGGATTTATATTTATTCCTCCTACAATTTTTTCTAAGAGATTGTCATCTAATTTTCCTAAATTTGGGTTCAATCCATTTTTCGATAAATCATTAAAGTCTCCCATATTAAAATTCCTCCAATCATTTTTATATTATACTTTATAGAATATTCATCTAATTCATCTGCATATTTACATCCTTTTTAACAACACACCGCCTGCTATTTTGTTTAATTTTTCATCTTTTAAAACTTCTTTCATATTTTATCCTTCAAAAAAATCAACTTATTTTTACGTTACCCAAATAATCACAGAAAATTGTATACCTACTAAAATCAATTTTTCTTCTGTTTAATTCAAGCCTAATACTGCAATAAGATTCTCCCTCATACGGGTTTATATTTTTAGTACGTGCAAATGTACTCAAACAATAACTATTATTATGTGATATTCCACCCCTTGATGTACTTAAACACCTTGCTTGATTATACTCAGTATTATATCTGAAATTTGAATCAACAAAAGCAACTGCTACTTCATTTCCTTCATTATCTTCATATACAACATCAACATGTACCTTAACATATTTATAATTTTTGTCTTCACCAACTAAATAATATTTAATGTATTCTTTCTTTACTATATCGTCGTTAACAACTGTTTCTATTACTTTCTCTTGTTGTGTACCATCCTTAGAATACATACTCAACGGGCTGTCTATACCTAAAGCTTTTATATTAATTCCCGTAAAAATTATTAACATAAAAAATATTGATAAATAAAAATATAATCTTCTCATTTTAAACCTCCTTAATAATCTGTTTTAGAATCAAGACGTATATTTCCATATACATCACAAATTAAATCTACGTGTGAATTATCTATATATTTAAGATGCCTTGACATTTTAGGGTTCTTATGAAATATACATACTTGTGACACTATACATTCTAAATCCGTTTTTAATATTTCTTGATTACACATAGTTTGCCATTTATCGTTCCCAAAATTGCTTTTAATAGCCTCAATATCCTGCATAGGATTCTCTACTTTTACAGATCCATTTTTATCATATGTAAAAATTACAGAAAGAGAATTAAACAATATTTTTTCAGGAAACAAAGCTTTATTTTTACCTCTATAAAACATTTCCCCAAGGACTTCTGCTTTACGTTTATAAATTGTACAATCTGTTTCCGAATCATATCCTTTAGCTTCTGGATAACATCTAAATTTCAATACATATTCAAATTCATTTTCAAAAGTTAATTTTTTAACCGTATTTGTCATTTCATCTGGTTTTATGCATAATTCCGATTCATAAGCCTTAACATTTGGGAAATATAAAAGCATAAATACAAATATGCAAGATAAAAATTTAGTAAAAAATTTTCTCACTATTCACCCCTCCATTTATAAAGATTTTTTTATAACATTTACATCATTATAAAATTTATAAAGAACTCCTGTCACATGAGTTTGTGCATTCATTATGGAGCCTTTTACAATTTCATCTCTTTTATCTATCTCATTTTCCAAAGAAAAGAAATTGTCTGCAGCGATATATGCACTTGTTTTGCCTATTTGATTTGTAGAGTTTATTAAATAGTATTTTAAAGACTCTTTTACTATAGGTTTTATTTTTATGTTATCTTGTATTTCAACGCATCTCTTTTCAAATTCTAAATGCATAAAAAGCATTATTCCTGCATCTAATAAATCTTCATAGTTTGTATGTACGGGTGTATTTAAATCTTCTAAAAAATGTAATGAACGTCCTAATTCTTCCCAAGCAAGGCTTTTATTTCCTGCATTATATTTTTTTATCGCATTATTATAATGGCCCGTAAATTTTGTTAGTGCAGATTCTTTTTCTCCCATAAAATTACATTCTGTTGCGGGATTATAAAAATGATACTTAAAGCCACCTTCGATTTCATCTTCATCTGGCTTTACAGAATATTCAAGTAGCATTTTTCTCACATCTTCAGAGTAAAAATCGCTGTATTTACTTTCTAATTCTAATAAAGCCTCAAGGCTGGTTTTTGTAACGTATTTATGTGTCGGACCGTCAAATGCATAAACCTCTAAATTTGATATCCCCCCTAGCATAAAAATTGATAATAATAGAATAAATATCCTTTTTAATTTACTAATCAATCAACACCATCTCTCTTTCTAATTTGGAGAAATCATTATTTGTTTTTCATAAATTTATTGATATTTATTGCTATTTTATAATTATACATCAAAATAAAACCATTGTAAACATTTACTATTGTGCAATTTAATATACAATAAATTTATCAATAATATAATATGAATTAAATCGTCTATTTGATTTTCAATTGAATTTATATTATATAAATTTTATAATTCACTCGTAATCTTGATATGTTTCAAATTTAAATATATAATTAAATTTGTATTTATAAGAAAAATTTTATTCAATCACTTGGAGGACAAATATGAAAATAGGAATAGTTGGTTTGCCTAATGTTGGCAAGAGTACTTTATTTAATGCAATAACTAATGCAGGAGCTATGTCTGCTAATTATCCGTTTTGTACTGTGGAACCTAACGTTGGAGTCGTTTCTGTACCAGATGAAAGGCTAGATGCACTTGCTAAAATGTATGAACCGGAAAAGTTTACTCCTGCTACAATAGAATTTGTAGATATAGCAGGATTAGTAAAAGGAGCTTCTAAAGGAGAAGGTTTAGGTAATAAATTTTTGGCTAACATCAGAGAGGTTGACGCAATCGTACATGTTGTAAGATGTTTCGAAAGTAATGATATCGTACATGTTGACGGTAGCGTTGACCCAAAACGTGATATAGAAACTATAAATTTAGAGTTAATACTTTCTGATATAGATGCCGTTGAAAAACGTATTGATAAAGCTAAAAAGCTTCTAAAATCCGATAAAAAATATCAAAATGAATTAGAGCTTTGGGAATCTGTTATTAAAGTTTTAGAATCTGGTAAGCCCATAAAATCAATGGAACTTGACGATGAACAAAACGCTTTAATATTATCTTCTAATCTTTTAACAAGTAAACCTGTTATATATGCTGCCAACGTTGGAGAAAACGATTTCCAAAATGGTAATGTAAATAATAAGCACTATAATTTAGTGCAAAAATTAGCAGAAGCAGAAAATTCTGGCATTATTCCAATATGTGCACAGATAGAAGCAGAAATATCAGAAATGGAAAAAGAAGAAAAAGAAATGTTTTTATCAGAGCTAGGACTTAAAAATTCTGGACTTGAAAGATTAATTTCAGCTTGTTATAAATTATTGGGATTAATATCTTATCTTACAGCCGGTAAACCTGAGGTTAGAGCTTGGACAATAAAAAAAGGAACCAAAGCTCCACAAGCCGCAGGTAAAATACACTCTGATTTTGAACGCGGTTTTATTAGAGCTGAGGTTATACCATTTAATTCACTTATAGAATGTGGTTCATTGAGTGCCGCAAAAGAAAAAGGATTAGTTAGGTCTGAAGGTAAAGAGTACGTAATGCAAGACGGTGATGTTGTATTATTTAGATTCAACGTATAATTTAAGGTGATGTAATGAAAAATACTGTTGGTAAAATTAGGGCTGCAATAGATAAATATAATATGATAGATAAAAATGACAATATAGCAGTCGGCATTTCAGGAGGTAAAGACTCTCTTGTACTTTTATGGGCACTTAACGAACTAAAAAAATATTATCCTAATAAATTTAATATTACAGCCATTACCTTAGATCCATGCTTTAACGGAAAAGAAATGGATTTATCGGAAATAAAAAAGCTTTGCGATAAATTAGATATAAAATATGTAGTAAATAGAACGTCAATATGGGAAGTTGTCTTTAAAATTAGAAATGAAAATAATCCCTGTAGCTTATGTGCAAAGCTAAGACGTGGAATTTTACATAATATTGCATTGGAAAATGGTTGTAATAAGGTAGCATTAGGACATCATATGGATGATGCTGTTGAAACTTTTTTTATGAATATTTTTAATGGTGGTAAAATAAAGTGCTTTTCTCCTATGTCTTATTTATCAAGAAAAAATATCCATTTAATTCGTCCTATGATTTTTTGTTATGAAAGTGAAATTTCAAACATATGCAGTAATCTCCATTTGCCTGTATGCAAAAGTATGTGTCCTATAGATGGTAATACAGAACGTGAAAATATAAAAATAACTTTAAACCTCCTAGAAAAACAATATCCTAAATTACGTAAAAAAGTAATTGGGGCTTTACAAGATTTGAGTATAAATAATTGGTAATTTTTAATAAATTAAAATTTATTTTGTTAAAAAAAGTATTGATAAACAAAAAATACGTAGTATAATTATAAGTGTATAGTTGAATAATATTTATTTTTAGGAGGAATGCAATATGACAATTGAAGAATTTTTTAGTAACAAAACAAAAGTAGAGCAATTTTTGAAAACTAATTCTAGCGAAGAAGCAAAAAATCTACTAGAAAAAGATTGTGGTAAGGTAAGCGATGAAGAGTTTAAAGAAATTAAATCCGGTTTTGCCGGTGCATTAGCTGAACAAGCCTTAGGTAATGTCGCTGGAGGTATTGATCTTAAGAAATCGCTTACTTCTCCATTAGCTAAGAAAATTTATACTGCTTTAGGTGCTAGTGCCGCACTGTATGGTGTGTATAAATGGGGTAACGATAAAGGATATAAAGCGGGTGTAAATGATGCTGTTGAGTTTAGTGAATCTGCCATTGTAGCTGCTGAAAAGTCGGGTTTTGATCGGGGTTTTAGGGAAACAGCTAAGGACGCTTACGATCGCGGTATGAATGATGCTATTTCGAGTTTAAAGGCGATAGGCTATACTAGCGCGATGAAAGCGCTCGGTTTTAAGTAAAAAAGACGTTAGTCATTCTAACGTTGGTTATTAACGTATTTTTCGTGGTTCGTGAATTTCTGATTTAGTAGACTTTTGTGTGAATATTTTATTTTATTAAACATAAAAATATATTTGTAAAAAACATCTTATTATAGATGTTTTTTCTTTTGCTAAAAATTTGACTAGGAGATTTTTATTATGAACACCAAAATAAGAAAACTTTATATTTTATTAATATCTCTGATTCCTATATTAATATCATCATGCTCAACTAAGTTAATTGAATATGATAGTATTGATAATAACTCTTCTAGTAGCAATATAAGCGGTAAATTAACAATTAGTGGTTCTACATCCATGACGAAACTTTCCAACGCTTTAGGTGAAGAATTTTCTAAAATATATCCAAATATATCAGTTGAAAAATCAGATACGGGTTCTGGAGCGGCAGTAAATTCAGTTTTAAGCGCTACTGCATTGATAGGGGATATTTCAAGAGAGCTTAAAGAATCTGAATCACCTCAAAAATTCAATCAAGTTACAATCGCTTTTGACGGTATCGTATTAATCGTAAACAAAAATAATCCTATAAATAATCTTACATCACAACAAATCAAAGACATCTTTCATTCTAAGATAACTAATTGGCAAGAAGTTGGAGGTAATAACCAGCCTATAATTCTTATAGGTAGAGAGGAATCTTCTGGTACAAGAGAAAATTTTGAAAATATATTTAATCCTGAAGGATATCATATAAATTATCATGCAGAATTCCCTGAATCTGGAGATATAATTTCTAAAGTAAGTAGCGATTCCTCCGCTATTGGTTATATCTCATTAGCATCTACTTCAGATAATATAAAAGCACTAAGTATAGATGGTATAAAAGCAACTAACGAAAATATTATTAATAATGTTTATACTTTAAAACGTCCCTTTATACAAATATATCTTAAAGATACGGAAAATATAATAATAGAAAAGTGGTTCGAATTTATTCGTTCCGAAAAAGGACAACAAATTATATCTAATCAAAGTTTTATACCGAATAAAATCAATTAGTAAATTAATAACATTTTCATTTGGAGGATTTATGTTTAAAGTTTTTCGTATTACTCCTCAAAATAAATTAAATAATATAAAATTTATTTTATCAATTCTTTGTTGCTTTATTGTATACGCATCATTTTTCTTTACGTTTGCCAGATATAAATTTAATGAATATGTATATAACGTATCACTTATTGATGTATTAGTTTCAAAAGGTTTTAACGTTAATAATACTATAGTTTATGTACCCATCTTTATGAGAATAATTATACTTCTAAATTTAATTTTCCTATCTTTGGGTTTATTAATGATAATATTTGAAAAATATAAAAATGCCTCTTTACTGTTAATATTATCCTCTCTATTCCCTATCATTATATTATCATCTAGTAACTTAGTTCATAATAATGCTGCTATCTCTAATATTAATAATTTTTCGGTATCATATTATATGCCAATATTTTTAAATTTAATTTTTTCTATCATAGCATCAATATTTTCAAAATGGATGTTAGGTGGAGAAGCCTTAGGTGAATCAATCTTTAAAATTTTTTCTTTTGTGTCAATAGGTGCAGTTATAATAATATCTCTTTATATATTAATATCTGGAATCCCAGCAATATATCATGTTGGATTGTTTAACTTTTTATTTAAACCCGAATGGAGCCCTAAAGATAATGAATTTGGTATTTTATATTTAATTCTCTCATCGATAGTAGCTACTATTTGCTCCGTAATTTTAGGTGTACCTATTGGAATATTAACGGCTGTTTTCTTATCTGAATCTAAGGAAAATTTCTTTACTAAAGCTGTACGCAGTTGTGTGCAATTACTTGCTGGCATACCGTCTGTTGTATACGGATTTTTTGGCATGTTAGTTATCGTACCATTAATAAGAAATTTATTTTATGGTTATACAATCGGTGACAGCCTTTTAGCTGTTATTATTATTTTATCAATTATGATTTTACCTACAATCGTAAGCGTTTCAGAAAATTCTTTAAGGACTGTACCTCAAAGCTATAAAGAAGCATCTCTGGCATTAGGGGCAACATCAACTAAAACTATATTTAAAGTTATTATACCTGCTGCTAAATCCGGGCTCCTTTCAAGTGTAATTCTAGGTGTTGGACGTGCAATCGGTGAAACTATGGCTATTATTATGGTTGCTGGAAACGTTGTAAATATGCCAAAGTTTCTCTCGCCTGTAAGATTACTTACCACAGGTATAGTTTTAGAGATGTCTTATTCATCTGGACTACACAGACAAGTATTATTTGCAATAGGATTAATACTTTTTATTTTCATAATGATAGTTAACTTAACATTTCTTCATATATCTAAAAAAGGAGATACTTTAGATGAAAAATAATAAGTCTCTATATAATAAGAAAAAATCTATTTCAGATATGTTATTAAAATTTTTAATTTATCTTTCTACAACAATAACTATTTCCATATTTCTTTCAATAATAATATATATTCTTTATAATGGTATTCCCTATTTATCTCTTAAATTTATTTCGACCGCATATTCAGAGATAGACTCATCATTAAAAGGTATTTTGCCTATGTTAATAAATACAATGTACATCGTGATAATAACTTTATTATTTGCCGTACCAATAGGTATTGCATCGGCTATATATTTAACTCAATATGCAAAACAAGGTAAATTGGTAAAATCTATAAGATTTACTACAGAAATTTTATCAGGTATTCCATCAGTAATATTCGGACTTTTTGGTTATACTATATTTTGTGTAATACTAGGTTTAGGTACATCTATTCTTTCGGGATGTCTTACAATGATGTTATGCGTCTTACCGACTATAATACGCACTTCTGAAGAAGCTTTACTTTCTGTACCAAAATCTTATAAGGAAGGTGCAATTGCTCTCGGTGCAGGTAAATTAAGAGTAGTTTTAGAAATAATTGTACCTTCGGCTATATCTGGTATTATCACATCAATAATATTAGCAATCGGAAGAATCGTGGGAGAATCTGCTGCACTTCTTTACACCTCAGGTATGGCCTATAATATGCCTAAAGGTATGTTTTCTCATATATTTTCAAGTGGCCGAACCTTAACATTACATCTATATCAAACAGCAAAACAAGCAAATACACCCGATTCATTTAGCCAAGCTTTTGCGACTGCTACAATATTATTAATTTTAGTTTTTATATTAAATGTCATTGCTAGTACTATTTCTAAGATTGTAAAAAAATATTAGTCATAACTATTTTTATATTTATAAATCTTTCACGGAAGGCTTGTTATTATGTCTTTTAAAGTAGATATTCAAAATCTTAATTTATATTATGGTGATTTTCACGCACTAAAGGATATAAATATTAAAATTCGTAAAAATAGCGTTACAGCATTCATCGGACCATCTGGATGCGGTAAATCTACATGCTTAAAATCAATTAATCGTATGAATGACTTAGTACCCAATTGCAAAATTAAAGGCAAAATTTTAATCGACAATCAAAATATATATGACTCAAGAACCAACCTAAATTTGCTTAGAAAACGTGCTGGAATGGTATTTCAACGTCCTAATCCCTTTCCTATGAGTATTTATGATAATATAGCTTATGGACCAAGAATCCATAAAATTAAAAACAAAAAAATTTTAGATGAGATTGTAGAGAAATCGCTAAGAAGTGTATATCTTTGGGACGAAGTAAAAGATAGACTAAATAAATCTGCATTAGGTATATCAGGTGGACAACAGCAACGTTTATGTATTGCCAGAGCCTTAGCCGTAGAACCACAAATAATTCTTATGGATGAACCTACTTCTGCTTTAGACCCTTTATCTACAATAAAAATCGAAGATCTTGTTGAAATGCTAAAAGTTAATTATACTGTAATAATAGTTACTCACAATATGCAACAAGCTGCGAGAATATCCGACACAACTGCCTTTTTTCTTTCAGGAAACATTGTTGAATACGCAAATACTTCTAAGATATTTAATAATCCAACCGATAAAAGAACCGAAGATTATATTACAGGTAGATTTGGATAATAATATTTATTTAATTTTTATCTTAATATTCTTGTATTTATTTTCTATTTGTAATATAATATGATTTGTATTTCTGCTGTGAGGAGGAATTATACAATTGAGAAACACTTTTTTAAAAAAATTAGATGATTTAGTTAAAAAAGTGTCGGATATGGGTAATACTGTGGATAGCGTAATATTAGATACGATTAATGTTATTAAAACTCTGGATTCAAATAAAGCCTCTGAAATAATTGAATCAGATAGTATAATAAATCGTATGGAACATGAAATAGAACGTGATTGCCTTAATATTATAGCATTACAGCAACCTATTGCCGGAGATTTAAGAAATGTTACTGGTTGCTTAAAGATTATAACCGATATTGAAAGAATAGCTGACCATTGTACTGATATATGCGAAATTTTATTATCTTCTAAGCTTTCCAAGGAAAGTGCTTGCATTAATCAAGTAATTAATATAATGGAAAATGTTTATTCTATGTTTAAGAGTGTCTTGATTGCCTTCATAAGCAAAAATGTGGATGATTCAGTAAGTATTTGTAAACTTGACGACAAGATTGACTTACTGTTTTCAGATATACTTCTAAATATTTGTGGTGTCATATCAAAGGACTCTTCTGAGGTTATGCCCGAAGTCGATTTGATTTTCATTGCTAAATATGCGGAAAGGATTGCTGACCATTGTACAAATATAGCAGAATGGATTATATATATGGAAACTAATCAGCATCCAGAACTAAATTAAATGTTGTAGGAGTGTGTAAAAAGTATGTCAGAATTATCAACAGGAGCAGGGCTCGTTTATATCACGGACGATGAAGCTAGTATAAGAAAATTGACATCATTAGCCTTAAAGGATTATGGCTTTCAAACAGAGGAGTTTTCTGGTGGAGCAGATTTATTGAAAGCAGTAGAAAGGCGTGTTCCAGATGCAATTGTACTAGATTGGATGATGCCCCAGCCTGATGGATTAACTGTATGTGGAAGATTAAAATTAGACAAAAATACTAAAACTGTACCTATTTTACTTTTAACAGCAAAAAGTGAAGAAGTAGATTGCGTTTTAGGGTTAGAAATGGGTGCTGACGATTATATTACTAAACCATTTAGTCTTAAAGAGTTATGTGCCAGAGTTAAGGCTGTAATACGTCGTAATGAATATTCTAATATTCCCGCCAGTACAGATGAAGTTATTAATTGTGGAGATGTTACTGTAAACTTAGCAAGGAGAACTGTTCTTAAAAATAACGTACCAGTAGATTTAACCATGAAAGAGTTCGATCTTCTTACGACCTTAATGAACGGTAAAGGTAGAGTTTTAACAAGAGACCAATTAATGGAAAAGGTTTGGGATGCTGAATATAGCGGCGATGCTAGAACTGTTGACGTACATATCCGATATTTAAGACAAAAAATTGAGGATGAAGCTGACAGCCCTTGCTATATAAAAACTGTTCGAGGTGTTGGTTATAGGTTTGCATCAGAAGATGAAATCCAAAGTAATTAGAGCAAGTGTTTTTTCACTTGCTATATGTTTTGCTTTATTTTCTATTGTCTTATTGTTTTTATCCTTTTATAAATACATTAGCATTGGTCCCATAATTTCTATAATATTAGGGTTAGTATTAAGTGTTTTTATTGCTTCTATTATATCTTATATATTTATATACAATAAGTTAAAAAAATACAAACAATTTACAAATGACACATCTAGTATTTATAATAAAAAAATAAAATCTTACAATACTATGAAATATAAAGGAAGTTTACGGACTCTTGCCAACAATATTAATAACTATATCTGTTCTAACTCAAAAGAGCTAGAATCATTAAAAAATAATATTCTCGAAAGAGATACGCTAATTAACAAATTAGAACAAGGTATCATAGTTTTAGACAGAAATAAAAATATATTGTATTCTAACACTATTACTAAAAATATTTTAAACAGCGGATTGGTTATAAATAATAGCATTAAAGATTCCGTTATATTTAATTCTAATATAATACCTATATATAATGATGTTATAAAATCTAATAAATCTTCAAGTCAAATTATAAAATTAAAAAATCCTAACAGGGTAATAGAAATTTATTCTATTCCTTTATACCAAGACTCTTCTAAAAGTAATATTTTAGTTACATTAACTGATTTAACAGAGATGAATCGCTTAAAAAAAATGCGTGATGAATTTGCTTCTAATGTTACACACGAATTAAAAACTCCTCTTACTTCCATAATAGGATTTATGGAATTGTTAAAGGAAAAGGATAGAGATGAAGAAACAAGAAAGTATTTTTATGATATCATATATAATGAAGCTCAGCGATTATTTAGCTTAATCGACGATATGTTATTACTTGCTCAAGTTGAAAACATGAACGAATCAGCATTAACTCAGAAATGCGATATTAAATCAGAAATCAAAGAGTCTTTATCTTATTTAGAAATATTAGCTAAAAAGCGTAATATTACGATTGAAGTTAACACTGAAAACAAATTAATAATTGAAGCATCTAAGGTTAGAATTCAGCAACTTTTATCAAATATTATTGGTAATGCCATAAAATATAATATTGATAATGGCAAAATTTTTATTAATGCATATCGTAATAGGAATAAAATAATTATATCCATTAAAGATACCGGTGTTGGTATAGCTCCCGAAAATATAGATAAAATTTTTGAAAGATTTTATCGCAGTGATACTAGCAGAGCAGCAGGTACTCCCGGCACAGGTTTAGGGTTGGCAATTGTAAAGGATATAATTACGCTATATAATGGAGATATACAAGTAAATAGCGATATTGGTAAAGGTAGTGAATTTATAATTACTTTTCCTACGTCAAATCGTTAGATTTAATTTTTTATAAAGTTTATGGAGAATGTTTATGTTGGAAAATTTACTAACTAACAATTTATTAGATTTAGAACAGACTATTGCTAAAGATTTATTTCAAAGTTACTCATATTCCTGGGAAGTTTTACCTAATATACATGATTTTATAATCGAATATGGTAGAAATTTATGTAAGAATAAATATTTGAATCCCAAAGAAAACGTTTGGATATCAAAAAATGCTAATGTATTTGAAAGTGCATACATCGAGGGGCCAACTATAATAGAGGATGGTGTTGACGTTCGTCACTGCGCATTTATAAGAGGCAATGCTATAATCGGTAAAAATTGTGTTGTGGGAAATTCAACTGAGTTAAAAAATGTTATACTATTTAATAATGTACAAGTTCCACATTATAATTACGTAGGTGATTCAATATTAGGATACAAAGCTCATATGGGGGCAGGTTCTATTACATCAAACGTAAAATCAGATAAAAGTTTAGTGGATGTGGTTATTCAAAAAGAAAGGATAAAAACTGGGTTAAAAAAATTTGGTGCAATAATCGGTGATTATGCTGAAATTGGATGTAATGCAGTTTTAAATCCAGGCACTATAATTGGTAGAAATAGTAATGTATATCCCCTTACTATGGTAAGAGGATATGTTAAGGATAATAGTATTATAAAAAATGATGGTTCTATTATAGATAAATTTTAATTATAATTTTCAAAGTGTTTTTTTACAGCTTCTGACGAATTTTTATTCATTCCAGGTATCAACATCAGTTCTTCTACTGTTGCTGATGCTATACGGTCTAAATTTTTAAATTTCGTCAGGAGCATTTTTGCACGTTTTTCTCCTATACCATTTATTTTAATTAATTCACTTTGTATAGAATTTTTTCTCTTCCTTTGACGATGATATCCTATTGTAAAACGGTGCACTTCATCTTGTATCTGAGTTATAAATGCAAAAACCCTTCTATTACTGTTTATATTTACTTCTTCTCCTTCGGTAGTTATTGCTCTGGTTCTATGATTTCCGTCCTTAACCATTCCAAAAACTGGTATAGATAATTGATGTTTGTCCAAAACATCTTTTACAACCTTAACATGTTCTTTTCCGCCATCTATAAGCATTAAATCAGGAAGTACAGAAAAACTATTTTTTTCATCTTTGCATTTTTTATACTCCTCAATACGTCTATCTATTACTTCATACATAGAGCCATAATCATCTTGTCCAATTATTCCATTGATTTTAAACTTTCTATAAGCAGATTTCAGAGGTTTTCCGTCCTTAAATACCACCATTCCCCCTACATTTTGATCCCCTTGTAGATTTGATATATCGTATGCTTCTATATAACTTACTTTAGTATTTAACGACAATACATCAGCAAGTTCTTTTAAAATATTTTCTTTTTTATTGCTATATTTATTTAATTTCAATAATACTTCATAAGCGTTTTTTCTACACATATCTATAAGTCTAAGTTGCTCTCCTCTTTCAGGAACTGTTATTCTTACATTACTTCCTCTATTTTTGGAAAGCCAATCACATATCAGCTTTGAATCGTTTATTTCTCCATCAAGCGTAATTTGCTTAGGTATATCTCTATTCATGCTATAATATCTGATTATAAACTCAGCTCTAGTTGATTTCATATCATCATTATCTTTAAATACAAAATTTTCTGAATCATATAAATTACCATCTTGAAATCGAAGTATTTGCACGCAAATATTTCCTAATTGATTTACAAAGCACATAGCGTCTTGATTTTTTACTTTATTTGAAACTACTTTTTGCTTTTCTCTTATTTTTTGAAGTGCCTTTAATTTGTCTCTTAGTTCAGCAGCTTTTTCAAATTCTAAATTAGCTGATGCTTCTTGCATTCTATTCTTGAAATAATTTATGGCCTCTTTACTTCCTTTAGTCAAAAAGTATACAGCACCTTGAATATTTTCATTATATTTCGATTTAGATACTCTTCCCGTACACGGAGCTGTACATCTATTTATATAGTAATTTAAGCACGGCCTAGTTTTTCCTCTAGAAAAATCTCTATTACAATCAGGTATCTTAAATATTTTTAATACCTCATCAACTATTTGTTTTGTAGTCCAAGAGCTTGTATATGGACCTATATACTTAGAATCATCATCAAACTTTTGATTTACAGATAATATTCTTGGCCAATCTTCATTTGTTATTTTTACGTAATTATATCCTTTATCGTCTTTAAGTAATATATTATACTTCGGAGAATATCTCTTTATTAAGCTGCATTCAAGAACTAATGCTTCAAATTCACTATCAGTAATTATAAAATCAAAATCATCAACTTGAGAAACCATAGCCAATACCTTATCTGTATGATTTTTACTTAAACTGAAGTATTGACTTACTCTTCGCTTTAGTGCTTTAGCTTTTCCTACGTAAATCACTTCGCTTTTACTGTTTTTCATTATATAAACTCCTGGATTTTCAGGTAAAAGCATAGATTTTCTTCTTAATAAATCAATTTTGTCTATAGTAACCCCTCCCATACTAAAAAGACACCGCATTATCACGGTGTCAATACTTTTGTATATTATTATAGTTTAAATTATTACATATTCACAAACACATAACAATTGATTTTAAAAATTACCATTAACCTTTTCAGATTCATCAACAGGATGTTCAGTAAATCCAGATTGAACAAGCTTTATGATCTCTTCAACTGCCATTTCTTCATCTGTTCCATCAGCTATTATTCTTATTTTTGTCCCACCTATAATCCCTAACGAAAGTATTCCAAGTAGACTCTTAGCATTAACTCTTCTTTCTTCTTTCTCTACCCATATTGAAGACTTAAACTCATTGGCCTTTTGCGTAAAAAACGTCGCTGGACGTGCATGTAACCCTACTTGATTCTGTACAACTACTTCTTTAACATACATACTATATCCTCCTAGATAAATCTATAATATAAAATAAATAACAAACTACATATCAACAAATCGAATAATACTATTATAACACAATTATATTATTAGTCAACAAAAAATATTATTTTTGTTCTACTGCCCTATTAACAGTATCCTTATACCAATACGATTGTGCATTTTGTCTCTTTTGTTAATAATTTTTATGCACAACTAACAACCACAATCTATTAAAAAGTAAGGAATAAATTTTCATTATTTCAATAAGTCTTCTCTAAATTTCTTTGTTTGCTCAATTGATTGTTCTAACTTCCATTTTTGAATATTTGCATGATGCCCTGATATTAAAACATCTGGAACACTTTTGCCTCTCCAAATTTGTGGTCTAGTATATTGAGGATATTCCAAGAGTCC
This sequence comes from uncultured Ruminococcus sp., assembly GCA_902796915.1. Classification (GTDB taxonomy): domain Bacteria; phylum Bacillota; class Clostridia; order Oscillospirales; family Acutalibacteraceae; genus RUG14215. The sequence continues at coordinate 3,716 of CADBQS010000107.1, read as the reverse complement.
ATTATAATGGCTTTCATCCTCAAAGCATTCTTTATTCGATAAAACACCATCCATCATGCGGCTTACTACATCTATTAATACTAATGCTGGTAATTCTCCACCTGTTAATACATAATCACCTATAGATATTTGTTCATCAATAAATTCTTCTATCAGTCTTTCATCTACGCCTTCATAATGACCACATAAAATTGCTATATTACTATATTCTGATATCTGTATCGCCTTTTTTTGATTTAACAGCGTACCTTTTGGTGACATGTAAATAAATCTAGGGCGAGCCTTTCTATTCTCACATATTGCTTCAAAGCAAGCAGCTATGGGTTCAGCCATCATAACCATACCATTGCCTCCACCATATGGTTCATCGTCCACCCTATTATGTTTATCATATGTATAATCTCGTATTTGGTGACACTTTATTTCTATTGCCCCACTTTTTCTTGCTCGTCCAATTATACTCATAGATAGTACGGACTCACACATTTCAGGAAATAACGTCATCAAATCAATTATCATCATCAAACAGCCCCTTAATAGGACATATTAAAATTTCTTCTTCATCTATATTGATTTCTTTTACAACATCAGGAATTACTGGAATCAGATACTCTTTTTTATCACTAGAAAGAATTTTATAAACATCATTAGCTCCTGTTTTAAATACATCTTCCAGTATTCCATATTCACTTCCATTGTCTACATCTTTTACTTTCATTCCTTGTAAATCTTGAATGAAATAAGAGCCTTCTTCTAAAGGTATATCATCTCTTTTAGCATAAACAATTTTATTTCTAATAAAATTTGCATCTTCTATACTATCTATTCCTTCTAATTTTACTATCGCCATAGATTTATGTACTTTTGCGTATTCAACCTTTATCTTCTCTTCACCTTTATTCCAATATAAACACTTTATATTACATAAAACCTCAGCATTATCGCACCAAGGTTCAATTTTTACTTCACCATTCAATCCCCTAGATGCAACAATTTTTCCAATTTCTAAGTATTCCTTTAACATCTGATTCTCCTTCTGACTGAACACATAGTCCGATACCAAATGGTGGTATCGGACATAACTTTAACTAATTTCCAAAGAAATCTTTATGTTCTTTCTTGATGCCACCGAGCGAACTATCTGACGAATCGCTCTGGCAATACGCCCTTGCTTACCTATTATTTTACCTACATCATTAGGGTCAACATGAAGATGATATTTAATTATTCCTTCTTCAGTTAACTCATTAACATCTACTTTTACTGCATCCGGATTACTAACTATTCCTCGTGCAATTACCATAAGTAAGCTTTCTAAAGATAAATCCTCCAAGTGAACTTCTCCTTCTAACAATTAGATTCTGCTTTTTTTAAAATAGCTCTTACTGTATCTGTAGGTTGAGCTCCCTTTGATATCCAATCTTTAACTTTTTCTAAATTAACCTTTATCTCTGGAGTTTCTTTTAAAGGATTATAGTAACCTATTTCCTCTATAACTCTTCCGTCACGTGGATAACGTGAATCTGCAACTACTATTCTGTAAAAAGGTTTCTTTTTTGCACCCATTCTGCGAAGTCTAATCTTTACCAATCTAATTCACCTCATAAAATTTTATAATATATCTTCACCAATAAACTTTTTCTTTATCGGATGAATGCTTAATAATTATTTCATAAAATTACGGAATCCAAACTTAGGCATTTTTATTTTACCTTTACCTCCGAATTTTTTCATTACTTTTTGCATTTGTTCAAAGCTACGCAATAATTTATTAACATCTTCCACTCTCATTCCACTACCACTTGCAATTCTTCTTTTCCTTGACGGATTTATTATACTAGGCTTTTTCCTTTCTGATGGCGTCATAGATAATATCATAGCACATTGCCTGTCAATTATTCTATCATCTATATCAACATCCTTTAAATGCTTATCCATACCCGGTAGCTTTCCTAAAATAGATTTCAACGGCCCCATTTTTTTCATTTGAAAGAAATAATCCTTTAAGTCATCTAAATCAAAAGAATTTTGCTCTAACTTTTTGGCTACCTGTTCGGCTTTTTTCTTGTCAAGAGCCATTTCTGCATCTTCTATAAGCGTTAATACATCACCCATACCTAAAATTCTTGATGCCATTCTGTCAGGATGAAAAACTTCTAAATTATCCAATTTCTCACCTGTACCAACAAATTTTATCTGCTTTCCTGTAACCTCTCTTATGGAAAGTGCAGCACCGCCACGAGTATCACCATCTAGCTTTGTTAATATAATACCGGTAATGTCTAAAAGTTCATTAAACGATTTTGCTATGTTAACAGCATCCTGTCCCGTCATAGCATCAACAACAAGCAATATTTCATTTGGATTTACATTACTTTTTATTTCTTTAAGCTCATTCATAAGATTTTCATCAATATGAAGCCTTCCAGCTGTATCTATAATTACTATATCATTTCCATAATCCTTTGCATGCTCTATTGCTCTTTTAGATATATTAACAGGATTTTCATTACCCATTTCAAAAACGGATACATTAGCATTTTCTCCTACAACCTGTAACTGCTTTATCGCCGCTGGTCTATATATATCACATGCTACCAAAAGAGGCCTATGCCCTTTTTTCTTAAGCATCTTAGCCAGTTTCCCCGCATGAGTTGTTTTTCCTGAGCCCTGCAATCCACAAAGCATTATAACGCATGGAGGTTTAGGCGGCATATCTATTTTGGCATCACCACTGCCCATTAAAGCTGTTAATTCCTCTTTAACTATCTTAATAACCATCTGTGCAGGAGTAAGACTTTCCATAACCTGGGAACCTATTGCTCTTTCTACTACTCTATTGGTAAATTCTTTTGCAACCTTATAATTGACGTCAGCTTCAAGAAGTGCTAATCTTACTTCCCTCATAGAACTTTTAACATCAGCTTCAGATAACTTACCCTTAGATTTCAACTTTTTAAATGCTGCCGAAAGTTTTTCAGAAAGCCCTTCAAATGCCATATAATCACCAACCTTAATATTTAATTTACCATATCATCGCAGATTTTGGATATCATCTGTGCATATAAAATTATATTTTTATCATCCTTATTTTCATTACTACATAATATAATATTTTCAGATAACTCCCTAATTTTATTAAGCTGCACATTAACTTGATTACTTTTTAAACGTAATCCCAACTTTTTCTCCATTTCATAAAGCATCGAAACAGCTTTTTTTATGCAATCTTGAACACCTTGCCTTGTTATGCCCATATTTAATGATATCTCAGAAAGTGATAAATCATCATTATAATAACTGTTAATAGCATCACGTTGCCTTTGTGTTAGTAATTCACCATAAAAGTCCATAAGTACTGATACTTCTAAATCTTTCTCCATAAGAAGCCTCCTATAAAAGACTGTCAAGTGATTTACTGTACAACCTCTGCATAAATTATTATAAACAGCCAACATACATTTGTCAACTAATTTTTATTATTATAATAAAAAATATTTTCATTAATTTAATTAAGCCATATAGAGTTAAAATTTTTAATACATCTAAACTACTAACTTCTATTATAAACATCAAATTCACTTCAATAAAAATATATCAAAATTTAAATTTATTATGTTTAATAAGCGCAATAAGCATCCCCCAGCCTAGCTGGGGGTATTTCTTTAACGGGCGAAGCCCTGTACTACTAGCCGCCTCTAAAGGAGGCTGATACG
>CADBQS010000106.1 GCA_902796915.1 uncultured Ruminococcus sp. | reverse complement strand
TTTCAGTTTAGCACACTAGGCTGTTTTTTCACCGGTTAACCTTTTTAGAACCTCGCGACTATCGCGTGGTTTTCTATATACAATAAAGCATCTACAATTCACTGTAGATGCTTTTGATTTAATACATTAAAAATTTTCCTTTAAATTTTCTCTGTGTGCATATCTTTGCTCTCTCTTTTACCATGTTTTTTCTTTGCTTTGAATATTTATTTTTATTATTCTTGTTCGCATTAAGCAAAATACCTTGCTCATTTTGCCTTTGATTATCAGTTTGCCTTGAAGCTACTGGAATCTCCACAGGAACACTTGTAATTGTTAAAACGCCACCCAAAGCTACAACTGCTGCTCCAGCTGTAGTTAACCCAAAAGATTTTAAGATGTTTTTGATTTTCATTAAACTAAGTTCTTTCTTTTTTAATATCATCTTAGGCATTCGTCTATATTATAATAACACATATTTAATTTAATTGCAATACCCAAATTGACTATTATATAATTCAAAATATAATCCCTTTTTATCGATGAGTTCTTTATGAGTGCCTCTTTCTGCTATCATGCCTTTGTCCATCACAATTATTAAATCCGCATTTCTTATTGTACTAAGCCTATGTGCAATTACAATTGATGTTCTATCCTTTAAAACTTTATTAATTGCTTCTTGTATTAATACTTCTGTCCTGGTATCTATAGAACTCGTTGCTTCATCGAGAATTAATATCTTTGGATTATGAAGTATGGTACGAGCTATTGAAATCAATTGCTTTTGTCCTTGAGATATATTATCTGTAGATTCGTTTAATACTGTATTATATTGATTTGTTAGAGTTTTTATAAAGTGGTCTACTTGCACCATTTTAGCTGTTTCTTCTACTTCTATATCCGAGGCTAATAAATTACCATATCTTATATTGTCCATTATTGTTCCATTGTAAAGCCATGTGTCCTGTAACACTACGCCAAAGTTTTGCCTAAAATCGTCCTTTTTGAATCTATTTATGTTATATCCATCTACTATTATCTCTCCGGAATCTATATCATAAAATCTCATTAAAAGCTTAATTAACGTTGTCTTTCCTGAACCTGTTGGTCCCACGATTGCTACTGTTTGTCCTTGTTTTATCTCTAAGTTTAAATTATTTATAACTGTAGAATTAGGGTTATATCCAAAGCTTACATCCTTAAATACTATATTTCCCTTTATGGATATAGTATTTTTTCTCGTTAATTCATCTACACAATCCCCTATTTCTATTATATCTTTGCTATCTTTTTTTTCTTCTTCCTCATTTAAGAAATCAAATACTCTTTCTGCTGCCACGGCTGTACTTTGTAATATATTAGATATATTCGCAACTTGCATTAGTGGTCCCGTAAATTGTCCTATGTACACCATAAATGCAGATATATCTCCTATTGCTAAATTCCTCTTTACTGCCAAATATCCTCCCATTATACATACAGATATGTACACTAGATTAGACACTAAGCCCATTATTGGCGACATTAAACCAGATAAGAACTGTGATTTCCAAGAAGAATTGTACATTACATCATTATATTCATTAAATTTATTTATTGATTTTTCTTCTCCATTAAAAACTTTTATAATATTATGGCCTGAATACATTTCTTCTATATGCCCATTTATATGTCCTAAGTGGTCTTGGTACTGCTTAAAATATTTTCTCGATTTCTTTACTATAAATGAAATGAATATCGCAGATATAGGTAATATAGCAAATGATACTAAAGTCATTTCCCAACTTATTGTAAACATCATATATAATGTACCAAATAGCATTACCAAAGATGATACTACTGTACTTATACTTTCCGTTAGAGTTGAGCTTAATAAATCTACATCGTTAGTAATTTTTGATAGTATTTCTCCATACGGTGTAACATCAAAATATCTCAGAGATAATTTACTTATTTTCTTTGATATTTCTTGTCTTAATTTATAGGTTATCTTAACTGCGATTCCTGTCATTATATAACTATTAATACACGAGGCTAATGCCGATATTGAATACAGTATAAATAACTTAGATAATATGGAAAACACCTCATCAAGATTGATTCCTTTTCCATTACCCACTACCAAAGAATTTGCTCCCTCTGAAAGCAAAGTTAGAGCCTCTCCTGATATTTTAGGACTAATTGTTGTAATTATAGCTCCAATTATCGTAAATAATATTACAATAATTATACTTACTTTATAATCAGATACATAGCTCAAAAGCTTTAACCATGAACCTTTTAAGTCCTTAGCTTTTACTGCATTTGTACTTTTCATGCTCTCATTTATCTTCTGTTTTTCCACCTCTTTATCTTTCATAGTTCAATTCCTCCTCAGAAAGTTGAGATTCAGCTATTTGCCTGTAAGCTGGACACGTATTTATTAAAATTTCATGCTTTCCTTCTCCAACTACTTTTCCCTCATTTAATACTACGATTTTATCTGCTCCCATTACCGTCCCTATTCTTTGAGCAACAATTATTACTGTATCGTCTTTAAAGTACTCTTTCATTTCTTTTCTTATTAATGAATCTGTTTTAAAATCAAGAGCCGAAAAACTGTCATCAAATATATTTATTTTAGCTCCCTTTACAAGCGTACGAGCTATAGATAATCTTTGTTTTTGTCCCCCCGAGAAATTCTTTCCCGCTTGCATTACTTCAGATTGTATTCCATCTTTACTTTCGTTTATCATATCGTCTATTTGAGCTACTTTTATACATTCTTCTAATTTTTCATTATCAGCATCTTGATTTCCGTATTTCAGATTGTATTCTATGCTCCCGGAAAATAAAGAGGCGTCTTGCTGGGCAAAGGCTATTTTATCTCTAAGCTCTTTTTGTGGAATATCTTTAATATTAACACCATCTAAAAGTATCTCTCCGTCTGTTACGTCGTATAATCTTGGAATTAATTTAACGAGCGTTGATTTACCTGAACCAGTCGAACCAATTATTGCTGTAACTTTTCCCGGCTCTGCTGTAAAGCTTACATCATTTATTACGTTTTCTTTTGCTTCATTATATTTAAAGCTTACGTTTTTAAATTCTATTTTTCCTTTAAAGTCTTTATTAAGATTCACAGGATTCTCACTATCTTGCACAGACGGTTCTTTTTCTAATACTTCAAATATTCTATTTACGGATATCAATGCTCTTGGTATCATCGCAATCATCATTACTAGCATCAAAAATGCACTTATAACCATCGTAGCATATTGCGTAAATGCCATTATATCGCCTATCTGCATTGCGGATTCCGCTATTTCTTGTGCTCCAAGCCATATTATAAGTAAACTTATAAAATTCATAAATATCGTAAGTATTGGCGACATAAACGTCATTACTCTATTAACAAAACAAGATATATTAGTTAATTCAACGTTTGCATCTTCAAATCTTCTTTCTTCAAAAACTTGTGTGCCAAACGATTTTATTACCATTGAACCCATTAATCTTTCTCTTGTTATAAGATTAAACTTATCAATTATTTTCTGCATTACATTTATTTTTGGTAGTACTATTCCAAATGATATACATATTATAATTGACGAAACTAAGGCTCCTAACAGTATTGTCCAACTCATAGAATAACTCTTTCTGATTGCCATTATCAAACCGCCAGCCAACATTACCGGGGGAATTATAAATTGTATTCCCATTAATATTACGTCTTTTACTTGCGATACATCATTTGTAGTTCTCGTAATTAGAGAGGCAGATGATATTTCATCAAACTCTTTCGCAGAAAAGCTTTCTACTTTATTAAATACATCACTACGCAATTTCATTGATATTCCTGATGACATCTTCGACGATAAATAATTTTCAAAAATTGTTATCGCCATAGTTATTAACGTAACAATTAACATTAACATCCCTATTTTGAGTATATAAAGCGTTTGATTTTTCGTAATATCCATGCCTAGCTCTTTGTATATTCCTTTATTAAGTATCGCTACAGCTTGGGCTATATCAATTTTATCTGGCGTATTTTCTTTATTTATTTCATAATATTTATTATCTATATCACTGCTTTTATTTAGAATTACATTATATGCTGTTTCTAAATTAATTTTATAATATCTACCATCTTCACTACTTATATTATCTATTTGATTATCATTCATGTATTTTATAAGACGTAATGCTGCGTTTTCAAAATACACATCTAGGTTTTCCCTTTTTGTTGTATGATTTTGCTTTAGAACATATATATCCTCTTTTTCTAATATAGGGTATATCTCGTTTATAGGCTTATTATTAAACATTTTATAATCTATATAAAAATTGTTGTATCCTGCTTTTGCTCGATTCACCGTAACAAATTCATAATTGCTCTTTACTTCTTCTTTTTCTTTATTATCCATAAAATATGTTGTAAGCTCATAAGCCTTCGTAGACATAGCATTCGGTGCTCCATTTTCTATTCCACTTTGTCTTATCCCAACATCTACTACATCCGACATAAGAGTTGGTAAAAACAATGAACATATTTGTTGGAATAATAATACAAAAAGTAAAAATAGTAATGTAAACTTATATGGCTTTAAATATGACGCCATTTTTTTTATTCTTTCCATAATCTCACTTCTTCCATATTAAATTTTTACTTTTGCTTTGCTATCAACGAATACCATCCTTTTTCGGATGATTCATCTATTATATCAAATTGATTACATAATTTATTTTTAACATCGTTTAACCTTGTATCTATAATTCCACTCATTATAAAGATAGAATTAGGCTTCATGTAATCTCTAACATTATCGGCTAACTTTATTATCACATCTGCTACAATATTTGCTATTATTACATCAAATTTGCCTGTAATTTTATCAGTAAGATTTCCCGCAATTGCTTCAAACCTATCTTCAACAGAATTAATTTCAGCATTATAGGCTGCAATCTTTACCGCCATTTCATCTATATCTACGCCTACTGCCTTTTTGGCACCCAACAGTAAAGATGCAATTGATAATATTCCACTTCCACACCCAACATCTAAAACTTCGTCATCTTTACTTATATATTTTTCTAATTTTTCAAGACAAAGACGTGTAGTTTCATGCGTACCTGTACCAAACGCTACTCCAGGTTCTATGTTCAACACAATTCTATCCTGTGCATTATAATTTTCATCCCATATTGGCCGTATTAATAATTTTTTTCCAATAGGCGTAGGCTTAAAATATTTTTTCCAATTATTTATCCAGTCTTCTTCCTTACATATGGATTTATCAATTTTATAATTTATTTTTTCAGATTTGAATCTTTCATCTATAAATTCCATTACTTCGTTTGGGTTTTCTTCCGGATTAATATATATATGTATAAATGCAATATTAGGGTCTTTCGATAATAAATCTTCATCTATCATATCTATCTTAGCTATTTGTTCTACTTCTTCTTTTAAATGCGAATAATCCTCAACATATATTCCATAATGCGAAACTATATGGGCTATATTACTTGCTATTTCAATATCCTTTATATTTATTTCTAAAATCAGTTCAATCCAATTCATTATATCTCTCCTCACTTTTTCTATATTATAGCATAATTACTGTAATTTGTATTAACAAATAAAAATCTCTTAGCTATCTTCAAACTAAGAGATTTT
>CADBQS010000105.1 GCA_902796915.1 uncultured Ruminococcus sp. | reverse complement strand
CGTATCAGCCTCCTTTAGAGGCGGCTAGTAGTACAGGGCTTCGCCCGTTAAAGAAATACCCCCAGCTAGGCTGGGGGATGCTTATTTGACGTAAATTATTTAGGCTTTTTGGGTTCGCTTAATGATGACTTCGTTGAGAAAAAACTATAAGCACTACTTCTAATTATTTTCACAATAATTCAGGAAACTTAAAAGTCGGTGGTTTATTGGAAATGGTGAGCGGTTTATTGGCTGGAATGGCGATATGTTACAATGCTTGTCCTACTGCTGGCATTAAGGTAGCTAAATGTTTTAAGAGAAAATAGTAAGTGAGATAGTTTAATTAATTTATAAAATCTCATTAAACATATTGGCGTGCTGTTTTTGTTGTAGTATAATATAAATGTAAAAAAATTAATGAGTTTTTTATATGTTAGAAACTATTAGTGGGATTTTTGTTGGTGGTTGCTTTGCATGGAGCGGTTCTTCTTTCGCTGATAGAACTAGGAACGTGATTAAAGAAGGACTGATGGGAAATAAATATTCGAGCGAAAGGGAGGCCGATTTTATATCCTCAGGCATATCAGCATTAATAAGTTATGCGTTGGGACTTATAGGATATGAATGGGGAAAATCTTTAGTTAGAACAGCAAAAGAGTTATATAATGCAAAATAATATGTAAATTTTAAAAAATACTATGCATTTTAACAAAAAATTGCATAGTGTTTTTTATATGAATAAAAAAATTATATCTGCACAAACTATAAATGCGGAGGTGAAAAGAATGAATAATCAAAATCAAAACACACCAAGTCAGAACAATAATCAAAATCCAACAAGCAAAAATAGCAATAATAAAAACAACAATTACTCAAACCATGGACAAAATAAAAACAATCAAAATCAAGGACAAAATAAGAACGACAGAAATTCTAACTTCTAATTTTATTTAGAATAGAAAATTTATCAATAAATAGAGTGTTTAGTTTTGTAATAACAGAACTGAATACTCTATTTTATTATTGACAGAAATATTAAAATAATATATAATTATAATGTAAATCAAATTAAAAATGAGAGGTTGAGAGATTGTGAAATTTAGTAAAAAATTACTTTGTTTCGGAGCATCGTTAGTTGCTGTGTTAGGATTGTGTGTAAAAGGTAATGGTACAAAAGTTAGTGCTATGAGAAATCAGTCATCTCATACGCCAAAAGTTATTATGGTAGGTAGTTCACGTGCTGGGAAAACATGTGCTTTTAATAGAATTATTGGTAAAAAAGTAGGAGAAGAAGCTGTGACTATTAGCGTAGAGTTTCAAAGTCTCAAAAAAGAAGGAAATACTTTATTCTTAGTTTCTCCCAGTGGATTAGAAAGATTTCGTAGTATTGCAACTAGTTGGCTTAGTAGAGGTGATGTGGCAATATTAATGTTTGATATATCAAATGATACTTATAGGCCTTTTGATAGAAAAATTAATGAGGCTAATGAATGGTGCAGTTGTATTGGTGGATTAAATAGACCAATAAAGACTTTTTATTGGTTCAACCAAATTGACAAAGAAAATTATGTAAGTAATTTTGATAGTATTAAAGATCAACTAATATATGGAGATGATATAAAAATAGGAGAAAATAGCTTTTTTGTTTCAGCTATGACGGGCGAAGGGATAGATGAGGCCATGAATGCTGTTTGGAAGTATGTAAATGATGAATTAATTATTGAAGATAATAAAAATGAAGAAGCTGTTATTGACTCCATAGAAGATAATAAGTTTTCAGAAAAAACATGTTTATTAATATAAAATAAAAAACACTAGGGATTTTTATTCCCTAGTGTTTTTTATTTTAGAATATAAACATTCATGTTACGTCTACCGAAATTGTAACATTGTTGAACGTTATCGTAATAAAGGTCTACTAAAACTCTACCGGACATCAATGCTCCTCCTGTGTCTGCCGCTATGGCGTATCCATAAACGTATCTACCATCTGGCGATGCAATATACATTTTTGTACCATAAGGAATAACATTCGGATTAACGGCAACATAACCATATTTTGCAACCTTACCAGTTGAAGTAATAGCCCCAGGGTCTGAAGTATAAGCCGTACAAGACCCTACTATTTTAGATTTATAAGAAATAGTTTTACCATAATGGTCTATAATTGTGCCATTATTATTATCTTTAGAATATCCAGTATAGATTTGATTGGATGAAGTATTATTAAATCCTGCAGATACCTGCACAGTTTGATTTTTATTTTTAGTACCTAATAATACAACTTCATTGATAGGAGCAACAGTAATTTTATCTTTAACTTGTTCTATTTTAACTACGTTGCCGTCACTTACAGTTTCTTTAATAATAATTTCTCTTTCTCCGTTAACACCCTTAGTAGCAACCTGAGTTATGCCTTCTTCAAGTAAATCAGTCTTTTTTGTAGTAGTTTGGAATGGAACCTCTTCGGTTGTTATAAGATTTCTATATCCAATACGTTCTATTGAAAATTCCATACCATCGTATACGTTAGTAGATTTGTCTACACTTAATACATCATCATCAGATAAAGGAATCTCCGCATATTTTATGGCATCATTAACGCTTACTAATGGTACTGAATATTCCTTTGTTCTTCCGTCGGCGTGAACGTTAATTCCACATCTTCTCTCAATATTTATTTGCATATCCTCTTCAAGCTGAGTATCAAGACTAGGCGTTACGGCATCGTGCTCACCAATCTCTACTCCTGCATTTGTCAGTACATCAGATACGCAACCAAAAGCAATTTGCTCTGTAATACTATTACCATCAAAATTTATTCCAACATCGAATGCACGTCTTAAGGTTATATCAACAGTATTATTCGTTTCATCCTTTCTTAAAACAGCATCATTATTGCTTATTGATATTCCTGCTTGTTCTAATATTTTTTCAGTTTCATTATTCATTGTGACAACTGAAATAACCTTTTCTCCGTCCGTTATTTTTACTCTCTTACTAAAAGCCCCAACAGATACTGCAGAAACAACACATACGGAACACATAACTGTTAATGCAGTAATACGCTTAAGTTGGGTATTTATCTCCTTCTTTACTTTATCTTTCATTGAGACCAACTCTCCTTTTTGATTTCGTTTCAGAAATAAGACTTATGGGATTGCTTGATTTCAAATAGCATGTAAACGATTATATTCAACAAAACTATGTGTGTCAAATGGTTTTGAAAGTTATTTTTATTTAATATAAACAATGAAAAGAAAAATCAATATAAACATTGTTGGAATATAATGTAAAAATACTTAAATAAAATGACTTAAATTTGTAATAAAATGAAATAATATCTAAAATCCATTGTGCAAAGCGCCGAAATGTAATTATTACAAAGTTGTAACAATTTATTACAACTATATTGCTAAAAGTGTATATTATATTTTTAACATCAAAGGACAATTTTATTACATTAATTATACAAAAATTATAAATTATAATTTTATATTGACATTTAAAATAAATGTGTTATAATTATACAAAAAGAGAGGTGGCGATTATGAATAATAAAAACAGTGGAATGAGAAAAATTGATGACGAACAATTAGAAAGTGTAGTGGGAGGTGTAACTAAAGTTTATAACCCAGCAGGAATAAACGATATAAAATATAGTTGTAGCAAGTGTGGATTTTCTATAGAAATAAACACTAAAGGAAAATGGAAAAATAGTGCATATAAGAATGAGTGGGTATGTCCACAATGTAAAACTCGAAATACATCGATATTTGAATTTAAAAACAGAAGTATACTTTGCAACTATGTTGATGGTAAAACTTACAGTCAGGATGAATTAACAAATTTAGATTTATAAAAATGAATTATTTTAGAAAGAAGGTATTATTATGGGCATTGGAAGTTGGATAAGCGAAAAGGTGAATGGGGCGTGTGTTGCTGCTAAGAGTAAAATTAAAGATTGTATTTTTGGGTTTACTGGTGAATTTGAAAATCCGATATATAGTACTGATAAAGGACTTTTGGAATTTTGGCCACGTAATTATTTAAAAGCATATAATACAATACTTGATGAGATTGCTGTAAGTAGTTCTAACAATAAAGACGGTAGAACGCTGGCTGATGCCAATATTCAGAAATTTAAATGTAAAGTTTTACCGGAAGTAAATAAGGTACTTAATTGTATAAGATTGTTGAATAGTACTGTTAATTCATCGGTTGATGGATCAAAGAGTAAATGTATGAAGTGGACAGATGACGACGTAAAAAAATTAGGAAATGACATTGAAGATTTGGTAGCGAACTTTCTTAAAAAGTTTGAAGGTTTGACTGTCTGTCTTAATGAAAAACATAAAGCTTCGATGCAAAAATTATTGGATTCTGAGAAAAAAAGTTTGGGAATTTTGAAAGACACAATGATTTTAAAGGTAAATAGTGAACGCGGTCAGGTTAAAACTGATTTGACATCCGCCAATGCTACTCGAGATAGGGTTAGAAAGATTATGGAAACAGCCTTTAAGACTATAATTGCCGAAACTGATAAATGTTTGAATAAATCAGGTATGAATAACGCTATGAGTTTGCGTTTCCCGAGTAGTGTTGGTTCTATTATGCAATATCAGAAAGTTTCATTGGAAGTGTTTATATATATGTCTAAAATTTTAGCACAAAATTCACTTGATAATTTGGATGAAGTCGTTCCCGCTGACTCAAGCAAAAAATTGAAATATTCTGCTTTAGGAATTAAAGCTCCTGGTGATGAAATTAGAACGATTGACGATAGTAGAAATTTTACATACGATAACATTATGAAAAAATTAAAAGAGAATTAGACCGTGTGTATTAATAGATGACTGCCTACTCAATATGAGTAAGTTTATATATGTACCTCTTGACATTTCGTCTACTATATGCTAGAATACCGTAGTGTGCTTTTAAGCACTATAAACTACCTGCATTCCTCTGCTGTTTAGCAAGAATGTTTGTGTAATTAATTTGGAGGAAGTATGGACGCATTAAAAAAGATTTCAGAATCATCTATGAAAAGCAATTTACCTCAATTTAATGTTGGTGATACCGTAAAGGTTCATGTAAACATTAAGGAAGGAGAAAGAGAAAGAGTACAGATATTCGAAGGAGTAGTTATAGCTAAGAAAGGCAGCGGAATTACTTCAGCATTTACTGTAAGAAGAGTATCGTACGGAATAGGGGTAGAAAGAGTATTCCCGATTCATTCTCCAAGCGTAAAAGACGTTGTTGTTATCAGAAAAGGTAAGGTAAGAAGAAGTAAATTATATTACTTGCGTAATAGAGTAGGTAAGGCAGCGAAGGTAAAAGAGCAAATCAATTAGTTTTGAGGGACGGATGTCCCTTTTTTGTTATACAGTAATAGAAAAATTATATTTTGTAAGGAGAGTAAAATAATATGTATGAACAAGATCAAAACAATAATAACGCAGTAATAGATTATCCGGGGACCAAAACATCAGATTTTATATATGAATGTTTGGAGTCAGTAGCACAGTCTTTGATATTAGTTACAATATTATTTGTATTTATATTTATAAGAGTACAAGTAGATGGGCAATCTATGGAAAATACGTTACACCATAAAGACCAATTAATAGTAAGAAAATGGAATTATACCCCACAAAATGGAGATATAGTAGCGATAAGTAGAGGACAGTATTTCAATAAACCAATAATAAAAAGAGTAATAGCAACAGAGGGGCAAACACTAAAGATAGATTTTGAAACAGGCAAAGTAATGGTGAATGGAAAGGTTATAGATGAGCCATATATAAAAGAAGTGATGACGGAAACGGGAGACAATAAAATTCCGGAAGTAGTACCTGAAGGCTATACGTTTGTAATGGGCGATAATAGAAACAATTCTGCTGATAGTAGGTTTAGGGTAATAGGATTGATAGACAATAAAACAATAGTAGGAAGGGCGATATTTAGGATTTATCCTTTTGATAGCTTTGGAAAGTTATAATTTATATAAATTCTTACTGTTTAAGTCTAGTAAAAAACAATTTTGCTTTTTAGGGAGAATGATTGGCCATGAATAATAATTATAAAAATATTGGAGAAAATCAAGTAAATAATCCGGGCACGAAGTCATCAAATTTTATATATGAATGGTTAGATGCAATATCACAACCGTTAATCGTAGTTGTAGTATTATTAACATTTATCTTTATGATAGTAGGTGTGGATGGGGAATCAATGACTAATACCTTAGGCGACGGAGATAAAGTAATAATAACAAAATGGAATTATGTTCCGCAAAATGGAGATATAGTCGTAATAAGCAGGGGACAGCATTTGAATATACCAATAATAAAGAGAGTAATAGCAACACAAGGGCAAACCCTAAAGATAGATTTTGAAACAGGTAAAGTAATGGTAAACGGAAAGGTTATAGACGAACCATATATAAAAGAAAGAATGACAGAAACAGGAGATAACGAAATTCCAGAAGTAATACCTGAGGGCTATACATTCGTAATGGGAGACAATAGAAATGATTCTTCAGATAGTAGATTCAAAAATGTTGGATTGATAGATAACAATAATATAGTAGGAAAGGCTATATTTAGAATTTATCCTTTTGATCATTTTGGGGCTTTATAATGCCCCTTAAAACTTAATTTAAGGGGGAAAAGGCGATGAATGAGATAAAAGAAAATAATACAAACGAAATAGATTTTAATTCTCTAAAAAATTACGCAAGAGGTACGGCGGATTTTATATTTGATACAGTAGAATTTTTGGTATATGCAATAATCGTTAGTGTGTTTGCACTGTGCTATGTTTATAATATTATAAGAGTAAATGGTACATCGATGCTTAACACCTTACATGACGGAGATATAGCAATAGTAAATAAATTTTTTTATAGGCCCAAAGATGGAGATGTTGTTGTAATAAAGAAGGGACAACATCTCGATGAACCTTTGATAAAAAGAATAATAGCAACAGAAGGGCAAACCTTACAAATAAATTTTTCTGATGGAACTGTAACGGTGGACGGCAAAGTTCTTGACGAAACTTACATAAGAGATCCAATGTGGCTAAGAGGAGATAATACAATACCATCCGTAATACCAGAGGGTTATACATTTGTAATGGGGGATAACCGTAATCATTCTTCGGACAGTAGATTTAGGAACGTTGGATTAATAGATAATAACGATATAGTGGGTAAAGCTTTCTTGATAGTTAATCCGTTAGATAGATTTGGATGGATAAAGTAATGGATGTGATTAAAATGAAAACAGAAAATAAAACATATTTAACTCAATTTTTATTGTGGAGTTCACTTTTTACTTATTATATGTGGACCTTTTCGAACTTGAATTGGTTCAGTATACCAATAGGAATATCAGTAGGTATAATTTATGTAATTCTTTTCAAAAAATTAAGCAAAGATATAGCAGATGTGTTCGTAGGAAGTATATGGATTTTCATTTGTCAAATGATTTTTCAAAACTGGTTTTACTCTATTGCTGTTGGAATAGCACTTTGGTTAATTTGTGCGGAAATCACATTGAAGAAAGATTTTTACATAAAAAAAGTTAATATAAATAAATTAGTTATGCCCATATTGTGCGTTTGTACTTTAGGATTTATATTATTTAAGTTTTTAGATTTAAAATGGATAGGTGTATGTATAGCAATATTGCTTGGATTAATTTATAGATTTATTCGTAATAAATTTAATAGATATATAGCTGGAGCGTTTTGGATAGCTGTAGCAGTTGGTGTAGTTAGTTATACGATATTTGAAAATGTATTCGCATCTGCGGTGTTTGGTGTAATGGTTGGAAGCTCCTTGCTACTTATGAAAGCAAAAGAACAGGGAAATATATAGTTTATATGTTTAGATAAAAAGATTTGGAGAGATAAAATTGTGGGAATAAAACAAAATATACAGTGGTTTCCGGGCCACATGGCAAAAACAAGAAGAAAGTTAAAAGAGGATATAAAATTAGTAGATATGGTAGTAGAAATATTGGATGCAAGAATTCCTATTAGTAGCAGGAATCCTGAGATCATGTCTATAATAAATAATAAACCTCATATAATACTACTCAATAAATCGGATATGGCGGATAAAAACGAAACTTTAAAATGGATAAATTATTATAAAGAAAAATACGGAGTAAATTGTATAGCAGTAGATTGCCAATCCGGAAAGGGATTATCAGAATTTTTAAAATGTAGCGAAAATACATTGAAAGAAAAAATGGAAGTTTGGAAATCCAAAGGTATGATAGGAAGAAAAATAAGGGCTATGATAGTAGGAGTGCCGAACGTAGGAAAATCATCGTTTATAAATAGGATGTCAAAGAACAGCAAAGCGAAAGCAGAGGATAGACCGGGTGTAACGAGGGGAAATCAATGGTTTACAGTAGGAAATAAGATGGAGATGCTTGATACTCCGGGAATATTATGGCCTAAATTTGATGATGAAATAGTAGGGCGTAACTTAGCTTTTACAGGAGCGATCAAAGACGATATTTTAGACGTAGAAGATTTAGCATTTAAGTTAATAGATCTTTTAAGGGATAGATATATAACAAGTATAGCTCAAAGATATAAACTCAATGAAAGTGAAATTAAAGAGTGCGAAACTTTAGATTTAATGAATATGATAGGTAAAAAACGAGGAATGATTATTTCCGGAGGAGAAGTAGATATACAAAGAGTATCTAATATGATACTGGATGAATTTAGGGCAGCAAAGATAGGAAAAATAACACTTGAAAGAGTAGATGAAATTGAAAAACATTAATAAAAAAGAAAAGCCAGTAATTGATTGGTTAAAATATGAAAACGAATGTATTGAAAATGGGTATAAAGTAATATGTGGAGTAGACGAAGCAGGGAGAGGTCCTCTGGCAGGACCTGTATGTGCCGCGGCGGTAATACTTGAAAATGGAGATATAATAGAAGGAGTAAATGATTCAAAAAAACTTAGTGAGAAAAAAAGGGAAGAACTTTTTGACGTAATAATTAATAGATGTAAATCGTACGGAATTGCATATGCTAGCGAACAAGAAATAGATGAAATAAATATATTAAAGGCAAGCTTACTTGCGATGAAACGAGCTGTTGAAAAGTTGGATATCAAACCAGACGTAGCCTTAATAGACGGCAATCGTTTACCAGATTTAAATATACCATCTAAAGCTATAATTAAGGGCGATGCTAATTCTATTTCAATAGCCTGTGCGTCGATACTTGCAAAAGTAAGCAGGGATAGGTTAATGAGGAAAATAGATAAAAAATATCCGGAATATAAATTTGAAAAGCATAAGGGATACGGCACAAAGCTGCACGTTGAGCTGATTAAAGAGCACGGAATATCGCCAATACATAGAAAAAGTTTTTTAAGGAAGATATTAAATAGTAATGAATGATATTAAACGTAATATAGGTAAATTCGGAGAAGATGCATCAGTAAAATATCTCGAAAGTAAAGGATATTTAACCATTGCTAGAAATTATCACAGTAGATACGGCGAGGTAGATATAATAGCAGAGAATGAATTTTATATCGTATTTGTAGAAGTAAAATGCAGGAAATCTGATACTCTTATATCAGGAATTGATGCAGTAGATAAAAGAAAGCAAGGGAAAATTATAAAAACGGCATACGTATATTTACAAAATAATAAAATAGAAAAGCAGATAAGATTTGACGTGATAGAACTGCGTATAGGATATAAAGTATATATAAAGCATATAGAAAATGCTTTTGATGGAGGCCATGAGTATGCGTTTTTTTGATTTACACTGCGATACATTATATAGAGCTTTAGACGAGAAAAAAGATATAAATAAAGGGAACATGCATGTTCAATTAGAAAGAGCAAAGATATTCAAAACTTATATAGGTTGTTTTGCGGCGTGGATATCTGATAATTTAAGAAGAGAGAAAGCAATAGATTTATTTGAAAATATTTATAATAAATTAGAATCTGAAAGGGAAAATGGATTAGTTAAATGTGAAAGCAAAAAAGATTTAGAAAATGTTTTGTATAAAGGAAAAATCGGAGCGGTTTTCACAGTTGAAGGTGGGGCCGTATTAGCCGGAGATATATCGAGAGTTAAGAAAATTTATGATTATGGAGTAAGGGCAATGACTCTAACGTGGAACGGCAGTTGTGAATTGGGCGATGGCATAGGAGTAGAAAATACAAAAGGTTTAACTGAATTCGGCAAAGAAGCCGTAAAAGAGATGGAAGAAGTGGGCATAATCGTAGATATATCACATGCTAGCGAAAGATTATTTTATGACGTAAGTAATATAGCAAGTAAGCCGTTTATAGCAACACATTCTAATGCAAGAAAGATATGTAATCATAGAAGAAACTTAACAGATGAACAAATAAGAACGATAAAATCAGTAAAAGGGCTTATAGGAATAAATTTTTGCAGAGATTTTTTAAGTGAAAAATCTAGGGTAAGTAAGGCCGACATAATAAAGCACATTGAATATTTTCTTTCTATGGGCTGCGAGGATATACTTTGCATAGGCAGTGATTTTGACGGTGCAGATATGCCAGATAATATAAAAGGAATAGAATCTATGCCGGAAATATATGAAGAGTGTTTAAAATTAAATTATAATGAAGAATTAGTAGATAAAATATTTTTTAATAATGCCTATAAATTTTTCAAAGAAAATATATAACTAGGAGTTAATTATGGCGATATATGCGATATCTGATTTACATTTATCCCTTGGGACGCAAAAGCCTATGGATGTATTTGAAGGTTGGGAGGGATATGTAGAAAAAATAGAAAAGAATTGGAAAGAAAAAGTAAAAGAGGAAGATACAGTAGTAATAGCAGGGGATATATCTTGGGCGATGAAGTTAGAAGAATCAAAAAATGATTTTGCTTTTATAAATTCGCTTCCCGGAAAAAAGATTTTAATAAAAGGCAATCACGATTATTGGTGGTCTACGAAAAAAAAGATAGAGGATTTTTTTAAAGCAAATAAATTTGATTCGATATCAATAATACAAAATACAGCTATAAAGGTAGGAGAGCACTGTATTTGCGGGACAAGAGGCTGGATGATGAATTCAGAAACTCAAGAGGATGTAAAAATACTAAATAGAGAAATAGGTAGATTAAAAACATCATTAGACATAGCAAAAAAAGAAAATTTAGAACCAATATTGTTTCTTCATTATCCGCCAGTATATGGTGGCG
Organism: uncultured Ruminococcus sp.; assembly: GCA_902796915.1. Taxonomy (GTDB): domain Bacteria; phylum Bacillota; class Clostridia; order Oscillospirales; family Acutalibacteraceae; genus RUG14215. Next base: position 21,489 of record CADBQS010000105.1, on the reverse strand, counting down.
AAGAATGTAAGGATATAATAGATATTTTGATTGCAAGAAATATAAAAAAGTGTTATTATGGACATGTTCATGGTAGTAGAGCAATGAAAAAAGCGGTAGTAGGGGATTATAAAGGGATGGATTTTAAATTAATTTCATGTGACTATATAGGATTTTCTCCTGTGGCAGTAACAAATTAACAAATTAAATCCAATTTTTATAAAAATATAATGGAAAAATGCTTTTTGTTGTGATATACTATTCTAACGATATAAATTTTTGAGAGGATGTATTTAAATGGAATTAAAGTCATCAAAAAAGGTTGACGTAAACCGTTATGAATTAGAAATATCAGTAAGCCCAGAGGATTTTAATAAGGAAGTAGAAAATGTTTGCAAAAGGGAGTCAAAAAGAATAACAGTACCTGGTTTTAGAAAAGGTAAGGCTCCAAGAGCTTTTATAGAAAAATATTATGGTGAAAATGTATTTTATGAAGATGCAATAAATCACTTGTATCCAGATGCTTTAGATGCAGCTATTAAGGAAGCAGGAATCGAATTAGTTGACGAGAAGATAGATTTTGAGCTTATAAAAGTTGGAAAAGAAGACGGATTTCAATTTAAAGTAAAAGTAACGGTTATGCCAGAAGTAGAAATTGAGAACTATAAGGGAATAGAAGTAAACGAAAAAGAAGTAAAATTTGAAGATAAAGACGTAGAGGATCAATTAAAATCTATACAGGAGAAAAATGGTAGATTAGTTACAGTAGAAGATAGAGCAGCACAGATGGGCGATACCACTGTTATCGATTTTGAAGGATTTTTGGATGGAACTCCATTTGAGGGAGGAAAAGGAGAGAAATTTACACTTGAATTAGGTAAAAATCAATTCGTACCGGGATTCGAGGAGCAAGTAGCTGGACATAAAGTTGGAGAGGAATTTGATATAAATGTAAAATTCCCGGAAGAATATCATGCAAAGAATTTGGCAGGTAAAGATACAGTATTTAAAATAAAATTACATGAAATAAAGATGAAAGAGTTGCCAGAATTAGATGACGAATTCGTAAAAGACGTGAGTGAATTTGATACTCTTGATGAATACAAAAAAGATTTAGAAAATAAAATAAGAGAGAAAAAAGAAAATCAAGCAAAAGAAGAAATGGAAAATGAGATGATAGAAAAATTAATCACTCTCGTAAAAGCAGAAATTCCAGAAGGCTTGATTAAGAGTAAAGTCCGTGATTTGGTGCGTGATTTTGAATATCGTATGCAAGCACAAGGTTTAAAATTAGCAGATTACTTAAAATATACAAATACATCAATGGAAGATTTAGAAAAGGATTTCCGTCCACAAGCAGAATCACAAGTAAAATTAATGTTAGCATTAAGAAAAATATCTGAACTTGAAAACGTTATTCCGACAGAAGAGGACATAGAAAAAGAGTATAATAAGATTTCTGAGCATTACAAGATGGAATTAGATAAAGTAAAGAACATAGTTCCAATCGAAGATGTTAAGAAAGACATAACAGCAAATAAAGCCTTAGAAATCGTAAGAGAGAATAGGGTAGTAAAGAAATAGGTAAACTTTTAAAGTAGTATAAAATTTTTATGGAGGGATTCTATTTGAGTTTAGTACCATATGTTGTGGAACAAACAAATCGAGGAGAAAGGTCTTATGATATTTTCTCAAGATTGTTAAATGATAGAATAGTTTTATTACACGATGAAGTTAACGATGCAACAGCAAGCGTAGTAGTAGCACAGCTTCTGTATCTTGAGGGACAAGATTCTTCAAAAGATATTAACTTTTATATAAACAGTCCGGGCGGTTCCGTGACGGCAGGAATGGCAATATACGATACAATGCAGTATATAAAATGTGACGTATCAACAACATGTATGGGTATGGCGGCAAGTATGGGAGCATTCTTGCTTTCTGCTGGAGCTAAGGGGAAAAGATATTCACTTCCGAATAGTGATATAATGATACATCAACCTCTTGGTGGAGCTAAGGGTCAAGCTACTGACATTATGATTCATGCAAATCATATAATAAAGACTAAGAAGAAGTTGAATCAGATACTTTCAGAAAATACAGGTCAGCCATTAGAGGTAATCGAGAGAGATACCGAAAGGGATAATTTTATGAGTGCAGAAGAAGCATGTAAGTATGGATTGATTGACAAAGTGATATATAAACGATAGGATTTGGTGGTTAGATAGCTATGAATCGAGGAAGTAAAGACAGAGATTTATGTTGTTCGTTTTGCGGAAAACCTCAAGACCAAGCTAAGAAGCTTGTTGCTGGACCGGGAGTTTGCATTTGCGATGAATGTATAGAGCTTTGTGTATCTATATTAGACGAAGAATTAAAGGACGAAAAAGAGGAAAAAGTAACCGAAAAACTAGGGAACAGAATATTACCTAAACCACATGAATTAAAAGCAAGATTAGACGAATATGTTATAGGTCAAGATAGCGCTAAAATGGCGATGTCAGTGGCGGTATATAATCACTATAAGAGAATATATTTTGGTAGTGATGACGTTGAGCTAACAAAAAGCAATGTGTTATTAATGGGGCCTACGGGAGTGGGAAAAACACTCCTAGCCCAGACTCTTGCTAAAATGTTAGACGTACCATTTGCAATAGCTGATGCTACAACGTTAACAGAAGCTGGATATGTTGGAGAAGACGTAGAAAATATACTTTTAAGATTAATACAAGCCGCAGATTTTGATGTAGAAAAAGCCGAACGTGGAATAATATATGTGGATGAGATAGATAAGATTTCTAGAAAATCTGAAAATGCATCAATAACAAGGGACGTAAGTGGAGAGGGCGTACAACAAGCACTTTTAAAGATACTCGAAGGTACAATTTCAAATGTACCTCCGAAGGGCGGAAGAAAGCATCCCCAGCAAGAGTTCATACAAATAAATACATCTAATATATTATTTATATGCGGTGGAGCTTTTGATGGCTTAGAAAAAGTAATTGAAAGAAGATTAGGCTCATCGTCTTTAGGTTTTGGTGCAAAGGTAATGAATCGAAAGGAATTGGATACTACAGATTGGATGAGTAAAGTGGTTCCACAGGATTTAGTAAAATATGGTTTAATACCAGAACTTGTGGGAAGATTACCAGTAATAACATCCCTTAATGGATTAGATGAAGATGCACTCGTACGCATATTAAAAGAACCGAAAAATTCGTTAGTAAAGCAATACAAGAAGCTATTTTCACTAGACCAAGTTGATTTGGAGTTAGAAGAATCTGCCCTAAGAGCAATAGCTAAAAAGGCTATTGAACGCCACACAGGTGCGAGAGGTCTGAGAGCAATAATGGAAGAGCTATTGCAAAAAGTAATGTTCGACGTACCGTCAGATCATAAAATAAGTAAAGTAATAATAGATGAAAATGTAGTAAATGGAAAAAGTGAACCGGAATTTGTATTTGATGAATCCAGAAAGCCTGTAATTATAAAAATTGATAGTAGTAAATTAAATAAAAAAAAAAGAAGAAACGATAGTATCATAGATTAAATTAGTTAATATAAATTGAATGGGGGCGAGTAGTAATGGACGAAGAAATAAAAGAAAAAAAGGATATAATACCACTTCTTAACTTGAGGGGACTTGTAATGTTTCCCGGAATGATACTGCATTTTGATGTTAGAAGAAAGAAATCAGTTTTAGCTATAAAGAAAGCGATGGAAAGTGACCAACGAATATTTTTAGTAACGCAAAGGGATATTAAGGTAGATAATCCAAAGCAGGAAGATTTATATACTGTAGGAACAGTTGCGAGCGTAAAACAGATAGTAAATCAAAACAACGATATATTCAGGGTATTAGTAGAAGGAACGAGTAGGGCGGTACTAAAAAATATAAATACGTTTGAGCCTTATATTACAGCGGAAGTAGAGATTTTTGAAGAATCAGAAACTGAAAAAGATTCTTTGGAAAATGCATTAGTAAGGAAAGCGAAAGAACTTTTTGGGGAATATTTAACTTATTCGCCGAAAATAGCACCAGATTTAATTTTGGGAGTAAAAGCTTGTACGAGAGCAGGAGAATTGGCAGATTATATAACGTCTAATATACTACTCGACTTCACAGAAAAGCAGGATATATTAGACGAAATAGATGGCGAAAAACGTCTTGAAAAGTTATTGGTTATTCTCACGAGTGAATTAGATATATTATCTCTTGAAAACAAGATTGCATATAAATTAAAGGAATCTCTTGATAAATCTCAAAAGGAGTTTTATCTCAGAGAACAAGTAAAAATGATATATGATGAACTTGGTGAAGAAGATGACCCACGAGAAGAAGCTAATAGTTATAAAGAGAAATTATCAAAGCTTAAATTAAATGATGAGGTAAGAGAAAAGATTTTTAAGGAATGTGACAGGTTTTCAAGGACACCTCCACATTCACAAGAAGCAGATGTACAAAGAAATTATATAGAAACATGTTTAGAGCTTCCTTGGAATACGTCAACAAAAAATAAAATAAGCCTATTGAAAGCCGATAAGATATTAAATCAAGAGCATTACGGCTTAAAGAAAGTAAAAGAAAGAATAATAGAGCTGTTAGCGGTAATGAAGCTTACAAAGAACGTAAAAGGACAGATAATATGTTTTGCCGGTCCTCCAGGAGTTGGAAAAACGTCTATAACAAAATCAATCGCAAAAGCTATGGGACGTGAATATGTAAGAATATCTCTCGGCGGAGTGAGAGATGAATCTGAGATAAGAGGACACAGAAGAACATACGTAGGTGCAATGCCAGGAAGAATAATATCTGCAATAAAACAAGCAGGAACAAAGAACCCTGTAATTTTACTTGATGAAATCGATAAGCTTTCAAAGGATTATCATGGCGATCCAGCATCAGCATTACTTGAGGCATTAGACCCAGAACAAAATTGTACGTTTCATGACCATTATATAGACTTACCTTTTGATTTAAGTGAAGTATTGTTTATAACTACAGCAAATGATAAGGATTCGATTCCGCGTCCATTGCTCGACAGAATGGAAGTAATAAATCTTTATAGCTATACCAGGGAAGAAAAATATCATATAGCTCGTAATCACCTTGTACCAAAGCAAATGAAAAGAAATGGTATGAAAGAAAAAACTTTTTACATAGGTGATGATGCAATAAGAGGGCTAATAGACGGGTATACAAAGGAAGCTGGAGTTAGAGAACTTGAAAGAAAGCTTGCAGAGCTTATGAGGAAATCTGCTAAAATGTTAGAATGTAGAAAAGTAAAAGCCGTAAGCATAGATGAAGACGATTTAGTCAAAATGTTAGGGCCTGTAAAATATAAAGATGATGTTATTGAAAATAAGAGTGAAATAGGAGTAGTACGAGGACTTGCATGGACGGCCGTTGGTGGAGAAACTATGCCAATAGAAGTATCACTTATGAAAGGTAAGGGAAAAATACATCTAACAGGTTCGTTAGGTGACGTAATGAAAGAATCTGCTCAAATAGCTGTAAGTTATATAAGAAGTAATGCCGATAAATTCAAGGTTAATCCTGATTTTTACGATAAAACAGATATACACATACATGCCCCCGAAGGAGCCGTGCCTAAAGACGGACCGTCAGCAGGTGTAACGATGACAACAGCATTGATATCGGCATTAAGTAATACTCCAGTGAAGCAAAACGTTGCAATGACAGGTGAAGTTACTCTAAGGGGTAAAGTGTTACCAATAGGCGGATTAAAGGAGAAAACGATGGCAGCGTATAAAGCCGGAATAGATACAGTAATAATACCGGCAGAGAACGAAAGTGATTTACAAGAGGTTGACGATGCTGTAAAAAATAAGATAAATTTTGTTATGGCTGATAATTTGGAAACAGTTTTTATGAATTCCTTGGATAACTATAATAATATTAAAAAAGGTAATAGTATTAATATATTGCAATAGCAGTACTATTTAAATCGAGAAAATATGCAATGAAGGTGATAATGTGATAAACTTTCAAAAAGCAGAATTTGAGCTATCGGCAGGCAATTTGAATCAATTGCCTGCTAATAATTTACCAGAAATAGTATTTTCAGGTAAATCAAACGTTGGAAAATCTTCGCTTATAAATAAGTTGATAAATAGAAAATCGCTAGCCCGAGTTAGTGCAAAACCAGGAAAAACAATAACTATAAATTTTTATGATATCGTAGGAGCAAAGCTTGTCGATATGCCTGGATATGGATACGCCCGAGTTTCGTTTAAAGAAAAAGAAAGATGGGCAAAACTTGTAGAAGGATACTTTAATTCAAATAGAAATATTGCTCTTGCTGTACAAATAATAGATATGAGGCATCCACCATCTTCTCAAGATATGGATATGATTAAGTATTTGTACGATAGAAAAATAAATTTCATAATAGTTACGACTAAGAGTGATAAATTAAATAAGACTCAAAGATTAGAAAGAGAAGAAAAGCTAAAAGAAGAGCTATCGGGATTTGAGAGTATACAAAAATTAGCATTTTCATCACAAAACGGAGAAGGCTTAGAGGAATTAAAAAGGATAATAATAGAAAGCGTAGATAAAGCAAATGAAGGGAGTAATATATAATGTTAGATTTAGAATATTTATCACAAAATGATAAAGGACACTTAGCTATAAATGGTTACGACGCGGTAGAATTAACTTCAGAATTTGGTACACCGCTTTATGTAATGAATGAAGAAACAATAAGAAATGCATGTAGGGAATATAAAAAAGCAATAGATAAGCATTATGGTGGTAAAGGGAATGTAATATTTGCCAGTAAAGCTATGTGCTGTAAAGAAATATGCAGAATAATGGATAGCGAAAAAATGGGTTTGGACGTAGTTTCAGGGGGAGAGCTATATACAGCAATAGAAGCAGGCTTTCCTGCAAGTAGAATATATTTTCATGGTAATAATAAATCTCCGGAAGAGATAAAAATGGCATTAGAATATGGAGTAGGTAGTATTGTAGTTGACAATCTTGATGAATTAGAGATGATTAATAACTTTGCCATTAATAAGAATACCAAAGCTCAAGTTTTAATCCGCATTACGCCGGGAATAGAAGTTCATACTCATGATTACGTAAAAACTGGACAAGTTGATTCTAAATTTGGAATACCAATAGAAAATGGAGAGGGAATTAACGCTATAGCAACGGTACAAAGATGTAAGGGAATAGAATTTAAAGGCTTACATTGCCATATAGGTTCGCAAATAACTGAAGAAGAGCCGTTTATACGTACAGCAGAGGTGATGATGGACTTTATAAAAACGATAAAAGATAAATTGAGTATTACAGTAAGAGAATTAAATCTTGGTGGCGGATTTGGAATAAGATATACGGAAAAAGACAAAAAAGTTGATTACGTAAATTATATAAGTAAAGTATCTGAAAAAATAAAGAGTAAAGCAAGACAGCTTGGAGTATCAGTTCCGTATATAAGCATAGAACCAGGACGTTCAATTGTAGGAGAAGCCGGATTAACACTTTATCAAGTTGGAGGAGTAAAAGCAGCATCGAAATCTAAAGTTTATGTATCCATAGACGGAGGATTTACAGATAATCCAAGATATGCATTGTATAAATCTGAATATACGGTAATTAATGCAAGCAAAATGAACCGCATAGAGGACCAGAAGGTAACAATAGCGGGAAAATGCTGTGAAAGTGGAGATATAATACAAGAAGATGTAATGATTTCACCTGTTAATGTTGGGGATGTAATAGCAGTTCTATGCACAGGAGCTTATAACTATTCGATGGCATCGAATTATAATAGAATAACAAAACCAGCAGTAGTGATGATAGGAAAATCTGGACCTAGATTAATAGTAAAAAGACAAACACTAGAAGAGTTGATACAGCAGGATATGTAACCTTTAGCTTTTTTATAATAAGTTGCATTTTTAGTCATTCAGTATACTTAAAATCTCAGGATTAACTATTAAATATTCTTCTTCTTTATAACCAACAAAATTTCTTAAATAGTCAATAGAGTATAAAATATCGAATCCCAATAATTTTGCGAGTAGCCCTGAATTATAAAAAATTGCGGCTTTATTATTTTTAAAATATCTCTTTCTACTATCTTTTAAAATTTGGAAGTTAGGGTCTTTCTTGATTTTCCCTAAAGCTTCATCTACAAGACGTTTATATTCATCTTGATTTTCGATTTTTTCATATTTTTCTATTATTTTTTTAGATTGTTCATCTATATATTCTTGCATACTATCAAAAATATAATTTTGCTTGTTTTCAGAAGTAAAATCACCAAACTCATCTTTGTGATTGCGTCTAATTATATCTTTTAATTTTTCCAAATATTGATTTTCTAAAATTTTTATTCCTGTACGAGGTATTAACATTTTTACGACAGCGCCTGACAAATCTCCACCGGAATAATCTTTGGCACAATCTAAAGAAGTAGTGGTATAGATACCAGTTCCGTTAACGTTTCTATCGTTTGGTGGAAAGTATACTATACCATTTTTAAAATCGTTAGCAAATCGTTTTTGATTTATACCTCTATATAAAATAATATTTTCCTTTGATTTTTCTTGGAATTCTTTATTATTTATAATTTTTAGAGGTTTTAAATCTTTCTTCATATATTTTATGCAAATATCATCGAATTTTTCGGGTGGTATATCTTTATATTCGTTAAGGAAATCACTAATTTTTTTATATAATTCTTCAGTGTGATTTTCTATTTTTAATTCATTATAATTTTGAAAGATCTGTGTATTTATTGGTTGAGCACAGACTATAAAGTTTGGAATAAATATTGTAAACGCAAGACAAATTGCTGTTAAACTTTTTAATATTTTCATATTAATATCTCCTTAATTAAGTATATATTACTTTACGATTTTAACATGTTTTTTAAAACAAGTCAATTTATTGATAAAAATACAATATATAAAAGGTTGAAGGAACAACATGAATGAAAAAACAAAACTTAGAAATTTAACGTTACCTAAAGTTTTACTGACGCTAGTACTATTTGAAATTTTTTGGTGCATAACTAGTTTTATAGGTTGGAACAACTTTTTCGCGGGGATACGAGATTTTTATGGTCATGATTTATATCAAGCTTTTTTAAGAATATTGTATAGCATTCCTTTTTTAATATTAATAAAGCATTATGAAAAAGATTTAAAATTCAGTTTAAAAGATATGTTCACAAAATTTGATTTAAAGTTATTTTCAATACTGTTTTCTATTCTCTTAGCATTAGAGTTAATTATGATGTTTATAATGAATAAAGGGTTTCATATTAATGTAGAAAATATTCCGTTGATTTTTGATTTCTTTTTAGTTGGCTTGTTCGAAGAAATTAGCTTCAGAGGTTGGACGTTTAATGCATTATATTCTAAAATGAGTTATAAGAAAGCAAATATTTTACAAACACTATACTTTATGTTTGCACATATAACTCCTTATATACCTTTCTGGATTCAATCCGGAGCGATAAATATGGAACATGTGAAATTTGTGCTTATATGGAATTTTCCGTCTTGTTTGATTTGTGGAATTTTATATGGATATATACTCAAAAAGACGAAATCTCTTTGGATTCCTATGTTATTGCACGCAGCAATGGATTATCTTTCTTATTTATTCATGTATAATGCAATTTATGGATAATTATATATACATACTAAGGTGTTTTAAAACAAATAAATAACTTGACACATAGCTAAGCTACGTAATACAATAGTATTCATAGCTTAGCTTTTGTAATGTATAATTTTTCAAGCATAGAGAGAATGAATACTTTTATTTATAATGAAATTTATAATAAATATATAAAAATACTTTAAAATAATGAAAAAGAGGATATATAGATATACATTATAAAATTTAGTTTAAAATTTAATGGGAGGTAGTGTGTATATTTGGAATGGTTGATTTACTTGCTTATTATGGCAGTTTCATTTTTAGTAGGAATTTTTTATAGAAAATATAAAGCAGAGAAACAAATAGGTTCAGCGGAACAAGAAGTAAGTAGAATGCTTAATGAGGCAAAAAAAGAAGCAGAAGCAAAGAAAAAAGAGATATTGGTAGAGGGGAAGGATGAAGTACATCGCTTCAGGCTTGAAACAGAAAAGGAATTATCTGAGAGAAGAAAGGATATACAACGTCAGGAACGTAGATTACAACAAAAAGAGGAAAGCTTAGATAAAAAATCGGAATCTTTAGAATTAAAAGACGAAGAAGTAGTAGAAAAAATAAAAAAGGCAGAAGAAAAATTACGTGAAGCAGAAACAGTAAAGAAAAGCCAGTTTGAAATGTTAGAGAGAATATCGGGTTTTACAACAAAGCAAGCAAAGGGTTTTTTACTCGAAAGCTTACAAGATGAATTAATGCACGAAAAAGCTGTAAGGATAGCAGTGTACGAGCAGAATCTAAAGGAAGAATGTGAGAGTAAAGCAAGGGATATTTTATCCGTAGCTATACAAAGATGTGCATCAGACCATGTTGCGGAAGCTACAATATCTGTAGTACCTCTTCCTAATGATGATATGAAGGGACGTATAATAGGAAGAGAAGGAAGAAATATACGTTCTATTGAAAATCTTACAGGAGTAGATTTAATAATAGACGATACTCCAGAGGCAATAACGCTTTCGGCCTTTGACCCTGTAAGAAGAGAAATAGCAAAGGTAGCACTGGAAAGGCTTATAGCAGATGGCAGAATACATCCTGCAAAGATAGAAGAAATGGTAGAGAAAGCAAGAGTAGACGTAGAAAAAGATATCAAGGAAACTGGACAAAGGGCAGTATTAGAGTTAGGTATAAATAATATACATCCGGAGATAATAAAAATACTCGGAAGGCTAAAATACAGAACAAGCTATGGTCAAAACGTACTTAAACATTCCTTGGAGGTTGCCCATATATGTGGAATGATGGCATCAGAGATAGGTTTAAATCCAACGATGGCTAAAAGGGTAGGCTTGCTTCATGATATAGGTAAAGCATTAGACCACGAGATAGAAGGTTCACACGTGGACATAGGGGTAGATATTGCTAAAAAGTATAAGGAAAATAGCGAGATAATACATGCGATACACGCACACCACGGGGATATTGAGCCTAAAACTGAACTGGCATTTTTAACACAGGCAGCAGACGCAGTATCAGCGGCAAGGCCTGGAGCCAGAAGAGAAAATATAGAAAATTACGTAAAGAGGTTAGAGAAATTAGAGGCTCTTGCATCATCATTTACGGGTGTTGAAAGCTGTTTTGCAATACAAGCAGGAAGAGAAATAAGAGTAATGATAAAGCCAGAGATAGTAAGTGACGAAAGAATGATACCTTTGGCGAGGAGTATATGTAAGAGGATAGAATCAGAGCTTAGCTATCCTGGACAAGTAAAAGTAAATATAATACGTGAAAGTAGAGCAATAGAATATGCAAAATAATATGTAAAATTATAAAAGGTAAATGGATTTTTCCGTTTACCTATTATTAATCTAATAAAATATTAAGTGGTGAAAGAATATGAGATTTCTAATGATAGGCGACGTAGTAGGTAAAAATGGATGTGAATTTTTAAAGTGGAAATTACCTTTATTAAAAGAATCGAAAAAGATAGATTTTATAATAGTAAATGGAGAAAATTCGGCAGAGGGTAATGGAATCATTCCCGTTACTGCAGATTATATATTTAATAGTGGAGCAAATGTTATCACTACAGGTAATCATGTTTTCAGAAGAAAGGAGATAAGAAAATATTTAGACGATAATCAATTTATTATAAGGCCACTTAATTATCCACCGTTTACTACACCGGGTAATGGATATTGTAAAATTGATTTAGGTAATGTTAGAGTGTGTATAATAAATGTATTGGGAACAATTTTTCTTGAAAGCATGAGATGTCCTTTAACGTCAATAGACGAAATAATGGATGATATAAAAGATTGTGAGATAAAGATAGTAGATTTCCACGCTGAGGCTACGGCAGAGAAAAGAGCAATGGGATTTTATCTTGACGGTAGAGTATCAGCCGTATTGGGAACGCATACGCACGTGCAAACATCTGACGAATGTATACTTCCCAAAGGAACAGGATATATGACAGATGTAGGAATGACGGGTGTAATACATTCAGTATTGGGAGTGAAACCTGAAATATCGATAAGTAGAATAAAGGATAAATTGCCAATAAAATTTGAGAATGCCAATGGGGCATGTAAGATGGAATGCGTTCTACTCGATATAGATAATAATAGCGGAAAGACAAAATTTATAGAGAGATTAAGAATAACTCCTGATTATAAAGGATAAGATTATTGACTTAATATAAGGCTTTTTATTGAGATTTTCTAATATGTACACATTTAGAAAACGTTTCATTAGCCTCCTTCAATTTTTGAAAAAATTTTTCATCAAGAGAGTCTAAGTTTTTTTGAAGTGTTTCTGGAAGTTTTTTAATAAAGGTTATAGTAGCTGTGTTCTTGTCTTTTTTATCTAAAAAGTTTGCTAATTGACGTGGTTCGGACAGCTTAATTATTAAAGTTTTTACATCACGCATAATTTCTTGATAAGTTCGAACATCTCCTAAAACATCTTTAGCTGTTTTAATCACATAGCTTGAGGTATTATTTTTAAATTTTTGTATATCATTTTCAGCATTTGTTCTCTTTTCCAAAAAAGTATTTTTCAAATTTGTGTATTTTTCTATTTTCTTTTCACATAATTGAATTTTTTCATCTAAGGCTGTAGGGCTGTTTTGTTCGATGAGTTTTTTTATTTCGCCTTCATCGTTGGCTCGGTTTAATCTATAGGCTCTTGAATATACTTCACAAATTAATTTTTGTGTTTCGTCTTTTGAATCAAGCTCCTTAAATTTTTCAAGTTTTTTATTAACCAAATTCAATGATGTTGTTAATGCTTCTAGATATTTTGAGTTTTGATGATCTTCTTTAACTTTACTAGTTTTAGATTTAAAGTGAACAAAATTTTTAAGATTAAAACGACCGGCTTTCGAAAATTTGTCTTCTTTTCTAATTATACGAGCTTGACGTATGTTTTCAATTGTATCATCTACTTTAATTAGCTCTATGTCGTTTTTTTGTCTATCACACATTTTGCATTTTAATCTGATATTTGCCATGATTATTACCACCTTTTAATAAAAATTTTTACGACATAATATAATTATATATATATATATATAATGTCAATGCATTTTTGTATAGTTGTGTGAATTAAACACAAACAATTTTGCTGATATTTAGCAATAAAAAATAATAGGGTTTTTAATAAATTGACACGGGAAATTATATGTTGTAAAATATAAGTGTTGAATAAAACCAGAATTCTTTATGTATAATTAAGAAACAGCTGTGTTTTAGTAAAAGGAGTGCTTATTAATTGATTAATGGAACTTGTTTAAAAAATGCCGTAATTTCGGGCTCAAATAATATATCAAAAAATAGAGCTTATGTTGATAAGCTGAATATATTTCCTGTGCCAGATGGTGATACAGGTACAAATATGTCTATGACGATTTCATCAGCAATAAACGCACTTGAAAAAACTAATGAAGATGCAGTAGGCTTAGTAGCAAAAACTGTTGCATCGGCTCTTTTGAGAGGTGCAAGAGGTAATTCAGGTGTTATACTGTCACTTCTTTTCAGAGGCTTTGCAAAGGGCTTAGAGGGCTTAGAGGAAGCTAATGGAAATGATTTAGTAGATGCATTGAAAATAGGCGTAAGTGAGGCATATAAGGCCGTTATGAAGCCTACAGAGGGAACTATTCTTACAGTAGCAAGACTAGCACATGAAAGAGGAAAAATGGCGGCACATTTTAATAATGACCCTGTGTATGTATGGTCTGAAATGTATTTAGGAGCCGAGGAAGCACTAAAGACAACACCGGAACTATTACCCGTATTAAAAAAAGCCGGAGTAGTAGATGCAGGTGGCAAGGGATTATGTTTGATATTTGAAGGAATGCTGTCGGTGTTTAGAGATGGAGTTATTATGGATGGAAGTTCAGAACCTGTAAAAATAGAAGAGGATGATGTATTTAGAAGTGCGGCCGCCGAGTTCGACGATGATATTACTTTTACATACTGTACGGAATTTATAGTAGGAAGAAGTAAACTGGTTAAGACTCCGCCGAGTAAACTTAGAAGTGCGTTGGAAGGTATAGGAGATTGCGTTGTTGTAGTAGATGACGAGGAAATAATAAAGGTGCACGTTCATACAGAAGAACCGGGTAATGCATTACAAGAGGGATTAAAATTTGGACAGCTTTTAACCGTCAAAGTAGAAAATATGAAAGAGCAACACAGATTAGCCGTAGAAGAGAATAATCAAAAGATGATGGAAAATAAGGCTAATTTAGAAAAGGTAGAGCCTGAAGATGAAGTTGGATTTGTAGCGGTAGCGGCAGGAGAAGGGCTTTGCGACTTGTTTAAAGACCTAGGTTGCTTACACGTTATTACAGGCGGACAAACCATGAATCCCAGTACAGAAGATATTTTAGAGGCTATATTAGCAACTCCGGCGAAGAAAGTTTATGTATTTCCAAACAATAAAAATATAATTATGTCCGCCGAACAAACAATATCATTAGTAACTGATAGACAAGTGATTGTTGTACCAACAAAAACAATACCGCAAGGCATAGCGGCAATGCTTGCACATAATGAGGATTTATCGATAGAAGAAAATTTAAAAGCGATGCAAGAACAAATGAATAAAGTAAGTACAGGACAAATCACATTTGCAGCAAGAGATTCCGAATTTGGTGGATTTAAAATAAAAGAAGGCGATATAATATCGCTTGTAAACGGAAAACTCGTAGCAAAAGAGAAAGATTCGCTTAAAGCTGTAATGAAATTAACGAAATCAATGGTGAATCGCGATACAGAATTTGTTACAGTAATTTATGGCGAAGATATAACAGAAGAACAAGCCCAGCAGGCGGTAAAGATGATAAAATCTAAAATAGGTTCAAATATAGACGTAACGCTTATAAATGGACAGCAACCGATTTATCATTTTATAGTATCAGTTGAGTAGGCCAAGAGGAGAAAAAGGTATGGTATCATTAACGAATATGGATATACAATATTTAAAAGGTATCGGGCCGAAAAGTGCAGAATTATTTAGACGGATAGGTGCACCTACAGTGGGTGCACTTTTGCGTATTTACCCTAGAATGTATGAAGACTGGAGCAAACAGATAAAGATAAGAGAAGCATGCGGGGAATTATCAAAATGCATTAAAGTAAAAATACTTTATCCTGTAAGGCTGATCTTATCTAAAGGCAGCATGAAAATGTATAAATCTGTTGCAACTGATGGAGAAAATAATATTGATATAATTTTTTTCAATAATAAATATGTAATAGGAGGATTCTTGCCCGGAGAAGAGGTGCTGATATTTGGAAATGTTACAATTAATTCGGGAAGGTACGAGATAACAAATCCAAAGATAAAAGGCATTAATGAAAATTTGAAGTTACGTCCGATTTATGGACAAACAAAAGGTTTACAATCATGGAAAATAGAATCGGCGGTAAAAAACGCCCTTGAACTTTTGCCGAGTAAATTTCCTGATATGTATAGTAATGATTTTTTGAATAACTATGATTTATGTAGTCTGGATTTTGCGATAAGAAATATACATTTTCCATCTGGAGAAAATGAATTAAAGGAAGCAAGGAAAAGATTAATATTTGACGAATTATATTTATGGCAATTAAGTGTAAATATGTTAAAAGGTATGTCTAGACAAAGTACATATATAAAAATAGAAAAGGATTACACTAAAGATTTTTATTTTCTATTACCTTTTGAACCTACAAATGCACAAAAGACAGCAATAATGGAATGTAATGAAGATATGAAAAGCGGAAAATTCTCTATGAGTAGGTTACTGCAAGGAGACGTAGGTTCAGGTAAAACAGTCGTAGCGGCGGCGATAGCATATAATGCGGTAAAGAACGGATACCAAGTAGCGATTATGGCTCCTACTGAAATATTGGCGACGCAGCATTATGAAACGTTTAATAAATTGTTTTTAGGATTAGGAATAAACATAGAATTATTGACAGGCTCAATAAGAGCAAAAGCCAGAAGAGAAGCAATGGGGAGAATAAAAACCGGCGAAGCCTCCGTAATAGTTGGCACACATGTACTTTTTTCGGAATGTACGCAGTTTTATAATCTGGGACTTGTAATTACAGACGAGCAACACAGATTTGGAGTAAATCAAAGAACGAACTTAGCACAAAAGGGAAATAATCCTCACGTATTAGTTATGTCCGCAACGCCGATACCACGTACACTTGCCTTAATAATATACGGAGATTTAGATATATCTGTATTAAATGAATTACCTCCGGGTAGACAAAAAATAGATACATTTTGCGTAGAACGAGATAAGAGAAAAAGAGTATATAATTTTACAAAAAAGCTTTTAGACGAAGGTAGACAAGCATATGTAGTATGTCCGTCAATAGAGGAAAACGAAACTGATATGGTAGCTGTTGAAAGCTATGCAAAAGAACTTTCATCAGGAGAATTCAGTGAATATAATGTAGGAATACTTCACGGAAAAATGAAAGCCAAAGAAAAGGAAGAAGTAATGAAAAATTTCCTTGAAGGGAAATTACAATTATTAATCTCAACAACAGTAATAGAAGTAGGAGTAGACGTGCCCAATGCAGCAGTTATGATAATAGAAAATGCAGAAAGATTTGGGCTTTCACAGCTTCATCAGTTAAGAGGAAGAGTAGGCAGAGGAAAAGAAAAATCTTATTGTATAATGATATCGGATAACAAAGGAGAAGATTCTCAAAAAAGATTTAAGGCAATGATAAACAGTAACGATGGTTTTTATCTTGCTAATGAGGATTTGAAATTTAGGGGACCGGGAGAGTTTTTTGGTTCTAAGCAACATGGAATACCTAATGTAAAGATGTCTAATATGCTAAAGGATATGGAAATAGTAAAACTTTCTCAAATAGCAGTAAAGGAAACAATAGAAAAATCTCCTGACTTATCAGGAGACGAATTTAAGATAGTAAAAAAGCAAATACAAAAGCTACTTGAAACCAAAATAGGAAAACAAATTTATATAACAGTATAAACGAGGTGAAATAGGTTGCACATAGAAGATATGGGAAAAGGAATAAAGCTTTTTACATGCGATGAATATAAATTTACAACAGATACAATTATACTAGCTAATTTTGCATCGCCACTGCCTAAAGATAATGTACTTGAAATAGGGACAGGTTGTGGAGCGATACCGATAATTTTAGCTAGAGATAATAAAGCTAAACACATAACGGCATTGGAAATACAAAGTGAGGCTTGCGAACTGCTAAAAAAATCAATAAAGATAAATAATCTTGAAGATAAAATTACTGTAATAAATAAAGACGTAAGAGATGAAGATGCAATACCTTTAAATAAAAAGTATGATATGGTAATATGTAATCCACCATATAAAAAATCTGGTTGTGGAGAAGTAAGTGAACTTTATTGTAGAGCAACAGCCCGAAATGAAACGCAGTGTACACTTGAGGATATAATAAAGAAAGCAAGTAAGGTTTTAAATCAGGGCGGAGATTTATGTATGTGTAACCGAGTGGAAAGACTGTGCGACATGATAGGCATAATGAGACTATATAAAATTGAACCTAAGGTTTTACAGTTAGTACAATATAATATACATAAAGAACCAAAGCTGTTTCTTACAAGAGGAAAAAAATTCGGTAAAGTGGGATTAAGATGTAATCCAACTTTAACTATCAATAATGAAAAAGGTGAATATACCGAAGAAATGAAATCAATATATAAATATTATTATAAAGGATAAATACTGAGGAATGATAAAAATGACAGGAAGTTTATTTGTAGTAGGTACGCCGATAGGTAATCTAGGGGATATGTCGCAAAGGGCAATAGATACGTTAAACATGGTAGATTTCATAGCAGCAGAGGATACGAGAGTAACAAGAAAGCTTTTATCCCACTTTGATATAAAAAAACCAATGATAAGTTATTTTGAACATAATAAATATCAAAGAGGAGAGATAATCTGCGAAAGAATTTTAAATGGTGAGAATTGTGCTATAGTTACGGATGCAGGTATGCCGGCAATATCGGACCCTGGAGAGATACTCGTAAAACAATGCCATGAAAAGGGGATAGAAGTAAAAGCTATCCCAGGGCCTAGTGCATTAATATCGGCTTTAGCAATATCCGGCTTACCTTCGGGCAGATTTACGTTTGAAGGATTTTTAAGCGTAAATAAAAAGAGTAGAAAAGAGCATTTAGAAGAAATAAAAAATGAAAAACGTACAATGATATTTTACGAAGCACCACATAAACTATTAAATACGTTAAAGGATTTATATATGGCACTTGGAGAAAGGGACGTAGCAATAGTTAGAGAAATTACAAAAGTACATGAAGAAATAAAATTTATAAATTTAAAGGATGCAGAATCTTTATATTCAAATGGAGTAAAAGGCGAGATAGTAATAATAATAAAAGGCAAAGAGCAGAGTGAAGCTCAAAATATTGATATATCTACGGCTGTAAATATGGCAATGAATTTGATAAATGATGGTATGGGAATAACAGAAGCGGCGAAGGCGATAGCAAAAGATACGGAATTTAGTAAATCAGAGATATATAAGGCAATTTTAATGGCACAAGAAAGTAATGAATAAACTATTAACAATTAAAAAGAAATGCATATAATATATTAAAAGTAAGAAATATAAATTACTCAAAGCATAGAGCTAATACGAGCTGATGGGAGTAAATGTTTATGAGAAAAGAGCTAATGAGGCTGATTATAGGATTTTTATTTTTTGTTATAGGTATATCGTGCGGAGCACAAACTGATATAGGGTTAATATCGTTTATAGTTGGATATTTGATATTAGGCATTGACGTTATATTTAAGGCAATAAGGAACATAATAAAAGGTAAAGTATTTGATGAACATCTTTTAATGAGTATAGCAACGCTTGGGGCGTTTATACTTAAGGAATATCCCGAAGGCGTTGCAGTAATGCTGTTTTACCAAGTAGGAGAGCTGTTTCAGGATTATGCTTCGGAAAAATCCAAGAAATCCATTAAGTCGTTATTGGATATAAGGCCGGATTATGCAAATTTAATGATAGATGGTAAACCACAAAGGGTATCACCTGAAGAGGTTAAAATAGGAGATACAATAATTGTAAAGCCAGGAGAAAAAGTACCTCTCGATAGCCTTGTTTTAGACGGAGTATCTACAGTAGATACATCGGTATTAACAGGAGAATCGGTTCCAAGGACAGTAAAAAGAGATTCAAAAGTATTAAGCGGATGCATAAATTTAAGCGGTACATTATTTTTAAAAGTAGAAAAGGCTTATGGCGAATCTACTGTATCTAAAATACTTGATTTAGTACAAAATGCAACGGAAAAAAAGGCCCAAACGGAAAGATTCATAACAAAATTCGCAAAGTACTATACACCGATTGTAATTTTGATAGCTATGGTTATAGCATTTATACCGCCATTGATAATTACGGGAGCGGTTTTCCACGATTATATATATAGAGCGTTAGTATTTCTAGTAATATCGTGTCCGTGTGCGTTAGTCATATCAATCCCCTTAAGCTTTTTCTGCGGTATAGGATGTGCATCTAAGAATGGAATACTTATAAAAGGAAGTAACTATATAGAAGAATTAGCCGTAGCGAGAACGATAGTTTTTGATAAGACTGGAACTCTTACGAAAGGAATATTTGCAGTAACTAAAATTAGAAATATTGGGATAGACAGAGATGAATTTTTGAAATATGCGGCTCACGCGGAAATACATTCGAGTCACCCAATAGCCTTGTCCATAAGAAAGGCATACGATAGAGAATTAGATAATAATACCGTGTCTGAAGTGGAAGAGCTTGCAGGTTATGGAGTAAAGGCAATAATCTTTGGTAAAGAAGTATGCTTGGGGAACAAGAAATTTATGGAGAAAATTGGAGCAGAGGTACATGAAGTATCACATATAGGTTCGATAGTACACATGAGTATAGACGGTAAATATGCTGGATATGCAGTAATATCAGATAAACTAAAGGAAGATGCCAAAGAGGCAATAATTGGGTTAAGAAAAGTAGGAATTGATAACATAGCAATGCTTACGGGAGATTCAAAGAATATAGGAGAGGCCGTAGCAAAGGATTTAGGGCTTGACTACGTGGCGGCAGAGCTATTACCTATGGATAAATTGAATGAGGTTAATAAGCTGCAAGAAGAAACGAAAGAAGGTACGTTGATTTTTGTAGGCGATGGCATAAATGATGCACCAGTCTTAGCACAATCCGATATAGGTATAGCAATGGGAGCCCTTGGTTCGGATGCGGCAGTAGAAACAGCTGATATTGTTATAATGGATGATAAGCCATCAAAAGTAGCCGATGCAATAAGAATTGCAAGGAATACGATAAAAATAGCAAAGCAAAATATAATATTTTCGCTTGGAATAAAGTTTGCCGTACTTTTATTAGGGGCATTTGGACTTGCAAGTATGTGGAGTGCAGTGTTTGCAGATGTAGGGGTGTCGGTAATAGCGGTACTAAATTCCATGAGATCGCTTAAATATAAGAAATCATAAAAAAGAACAGCTAAGTTATAGCTGTTCTTTTACTATTGAATCAAAAAATGTATGAAATAAAAATATTTTTAAACATTTCACATTAAAATTCAATTAAATTGCAAAAAACACTTGACGTTTTTTTTTTTTTGATACAATTATATACATAACATGCATGTTGTATAAAAAATATTGAAAGGATTGATTTTTATGCCAGTATTCGGAAATGGTGATTTAAAGAAAAAATTAAACAAACTTAAGGAGAATATTTTAGAACATGGTTTAGTCATACTAAGAGGCCATTCAGTTACGTTTAATAAAAGCATTGAGGCTGTAAAAGAAGAGATAAAAAAAATATATGATAAAACTGGTAAGGATGCTGACAAAAGAAAAAAGAAACATTATTAAAAGCATTTGAAGATGCAAAAGAATATTTTAATAAGCAAGAATACGAAGATGCTTGTTCTCTAATTAAAGAAAGAATACCAAATAAGAATAATATGGCTGGTGTTCAAGCCATCATTTTAAGTTGGTGTAATGATTTGCCAAAAGCCATTGAAAAGCAGATAAAGAAAGAATTGCCAGACGACTTTTAAATTTTTGAGTAAAAAGGAGTTTAATCACATATCGTCTCAAGCAGATTTGAACTATTTCAAATCTGCTTGCTCTTTAATCCTGGACTTGTTTACCATCATGTTCAATTTTATAATTTTCTTTATATATAATTTGGGATATGGGAACTATTTGGTAACCTTCAGAAACGATAGCGTCTAATATTTTAGGAAGTGCCTCCGGAGTATTTTTAGCTCCGTTGTGCATTAAAATTATAGAACCCGGTTTAATTTTAGAT